>JANODD010000227.1:0-8178 GCA_031412515.1 Planctomycetia bacterium
TACGCAACAATCCGAAACGTCTCTAACTCCGCAAAAAACACTGCGAAGAGCTGGGCAATTGTCCGAACACTAAATCAAAATCCGCCAATTTGAAAAAATGAACCCGTTGGCTTTGGCTCAATTTATACCGTTGGTCACAGACATCATCTTCTGAGCAACGGTTGGTGTTGCAAAAGAAGAATTGAACACCATTTTTGACAGCTTTTTTCGTGTTAGCCAACACTTCTCGCATTGCAGTCGATCCCATGCAAAACCCCTGAAAAAACGACGTTTTGAGGCCATAAATCGCACTGTCAAAGTATACCAAAAAACGCATAAAATTGCTTGGTTTTACAACAGGAAATTGAGCAAAACTGGCTCGTTTTTGAAGCCCTAAAGTAACTCGAACATCGGCTTCTGGAATCGTTTTTCCTGGGGCATTTTAAGTACACTTTTTCACTGAAATAACGATCAGCAACATCAGACGGCAGGAAGGCGTCGACGTAAAGAAGTATGCCGCCGTGTTCGAATTCAAAAGTCGGCATCGCTTACTCCCTGATTGCGGTCAATCGTTCTAATTGCGGGACCAATGTGCCTGTGAGCAGAAGCCGGGCATCATTGTTCACATGCAACCAAGATTGATTGCATCTTACGGTGACACTGTCGTGTCATATCGTTATTCAGGTGTCGATAATGTGGCGCTACCCTGGAACGCAACACTGCTTCAAATCAAAAAGTGATTCGAGGCTGTTCAAGGAGATTACAACTACTGCCTTCTGAATCGATATCGGTCAGGATCAGATAGCATGGGCTGGCACGCCGACGATGAACCGGAAATGGGAAACGTGATTGGATCACCGTCGTTGGGTGCAACTCGAAAGTTCCGCATCAGCACAACATCACCAGAGCAACTCAGACATTCCTCGCAGGCAACGGAACGCTTATCATTATGGGTGGAACGATGCAGCAGCATTGGCAACATGAAGTCCCTAAAACGAACCTGAATGTTGGCGAACGGATTAACTTTACGTTTAGGCAGATCGTGAAACCACAATGAATATCTCCGTTGAAGTCATCTCAGATGTGATCTGCCCCTGGTGCTTCATCGGTAAGCGACGACTGGAGAAAGCCATTGCCGCATATAAGGGCGAGCACAAGATTGTGGTTCGATGGCTGCCATATCAGTTGAATCCGGCCATGCCTCCTGAAGGTATCTCTCGCAAGGAGTATCGCATCAAGAAGTTCGGAAGTTGGGAGCGATCACAAGAGCTTGATGCCCATGTGATTGAAAATGGAAAAGGTGAAGGGATCGACTTTGCGTTCAATCGAATTGAACGTACTCCTTATACAGTTGATGCCCATCGACTGATCTCGCTAGCGGGCGAGCAGGGTTGTCAGGACGCCGTGGTTGAATTGCTGTTTCTAAGTTACTTTACTTTAGGCAGAGATCTCAGCAACCGACAGGTCTTGATTGATGTGGTAGCAGAAGCTGGTATAAGCCGGCAATTAGTGGAAGAGTTCCTGAACGGCGATGGCGGAATTATAGAAATTCAGGAATCGAAACAGTTGGCTACCGAAGTTGGAGTCGATGGCGTGCCGTTTTTCATCGTAAACCGAAAAGTCACATTTGCTGGGGCACAGCCGTCTGAGAGTTTTCTTGAAGCATTCGAGCAGGCTATCGCCGAATGATCCAAGTTTCGACCCTGCTGAACGAATAGTCCTGGGCACATAAACAAGGAGACATACGATGCAAAACCAAGCTCAGTTTTTTGTTGGCTGGGGAACACTTTCTTTGATTAACGCTGGTCTGGCGCAAGCCAAGGGTCGGAGCGGGCTGGTCTGGTGGATGATATCTTTGTTCATCGGACCAATTGCTACCCTTTTAATCGTGGTGTTATGCAACACAGCTTCACGAACCAAATGCAACCCTGAATTACCTTAGCAATCAGGGTTGCTCAGGTCTAATGAATCTCGCTAAGATTCATTTACGTTGTTTCTAAAATATTCCAAGCCAGTACTTTATAAATGCTCTTGTTGCGCTTAGGTTGCCATAAGGATTTATCAGTACATACCTTTTTTGAAAGTGAATTTTCGCCCCTAAGCTAGATTTTTGCGTCAGCTCCAATCTATATCCAATTTCTTCCAATTGCCTTTCAAGTTCTTCAAAGTTCATATTATCCTAACGTCTTTTGTTCTTCTATTAAAAGCAATCAAACATCGGACCGCAAGTCCGAAATTGCCTTTCTCTACTAATGATATAAAAGGATCGCAAATAATTGTCCATTAAATACTTACAAAACGATCAAAGTTTTTTGCATGCCTGTTGTCCCGTAATTGCGTAGCTTGAGTCTAGTGAAAAGGGATTCTGGCAGGATCGAATGTGGCTTCTAGTTTTCAGACCTCTTCACTTCTGTGATCCTGTGTTGTTGACTAGCGGACCGATCCAGTCACCAAAACGAGCGATAAGCGTTCCTATTGCTTCAGTGTACCGTCCATCGTTCGGATCACTGTAAATAGCAATCCGAATTACTTCCTCGCTAAAGGTTGTTCTAGCAGCGAATGGATCTGCTCAAAGTCAGTCATTCCTTTCCCAAATCTCTCAGATCATCCACAGTCTTAACCGTCGACGCATCAAGTTCTAGCAATTGCGGTTGTGCCCATTGGTTCTCTGGTGGAAGGCAGCCTTCTTGCTCAATAAACAAGACCACACATGGCTTTCCAGTCTTTGAACTGGGATATCGAATGCCTAGATAATCGTCACCTTCCGCTGTTTTGAACTGGAAGCGAATAAACTCGGTGAATACCTGGGTGGGCACATACTCAATGTGTTGGCGTCCGTCCTTCTTTATTGACCGAGATAGGTCTTTTTGAAAGCTCTTCAAAAAGTAGAGTCCGAATCGCTTTGAAGACTCCCAGTCATTGAAGAAGCAGACTGAGTCGGGCAGATTGCAAAGATCCAGGAGAAGCAACGGTACTTTAGTTCGAAAGGCACCACCCGTGAGCATTTTGTCTTTAGTGTCGTCAGGATCTACCGTTTCCTCACACGCAGTGTGGAAATCTTCTGCCCCGTAAAACATCGGTACTCCGGCTGGACTCATTCGGTTCGAGTATTTGGCTTGCTCCGCTGTCGGTGAAGCGAGTCCATCAGGTATTTTCAACGGCTTTGATTTTTCATGTACACGAATGCGCCAAAAGCGTGCTCCGGCACCGATTTTGTTTGCTAAGTTAAACCAAGTGATGGTCTGACCGATATGGAGCAGCATTTCATTCGGATGATGTTCCAGGATGCCGTGATCACATTCATCCTCGGGAATACTCCAGAACGTGTATCTACGTCGATGCTTGATGATTTCCTTGAAACCATCCCAAGCATCGCCCATACGCTCGCTAGGTGAACCCGCCCACATTCCTATTCTGCAAAACGCCTCATCCCGAAAGGACTCAAGTATCTCGTCTCGAAGTTCTTCATTTTCAAGCTCGAAGCCGATTTCGTAAAACAAGTCCGTATGACATAGAACATTACCTGCATATTCTCCTTCTTCGGGGTCGTACATTGTTTCCTCTTCCGGTGCCCCATACTCCTGATGAATGACCCAATGAATTCGCTCAATTACATCTGACAACTCGCACGCCAATGGTGCTTTCGACTTGCGTCCACAGTAATCGCATTCTTTTGAAATCAGATTTTTCTTGACAACCTCTTTTAGTCCTTCGTATTCAACGCAGTCAGCACACACATACATCGTCATTCTTTAGCCTCTTTTCAGCATTGAGTCACGTCCGAAAAAGATGCGGCTTCATTAAACAGTAGGTATAGAGTGTTGTATGCCGACTGTTCTGTTTGGTTTTCAATTCCCAAAACTGATCTGGGAGATCCTAAACGATAGGCCGCCTATGTAGTAATCAAGTTTCATTCAGTCTCGTAATAGACGGTCAAAAACAAAAGTGAATTACTGAGCTTCAGACTTGCGTAGTTAAGGTCGTCAATCTCCATCACCCGTTCCGCCTGGACTTGATAGGACAACCTTGCAACTGCGGCGTCGATGTCGTCAACCTCGAGCCACAGTAGCAGACCATTTCCAGCAGTCAGAATAGTATCGCCGAATCACCCGTGATTATACTCTCCGTCCCAGCAGTCAAGTTGTAGGACCGACTTGTCGCCTTACAAATGACGTTCGTCATTTGGTCCGCCGTGATCACTTTGGAAGTTACGTAGTCGCTGATACCAACGACTACTGGCCTCGACATCTCGGACACAAATAAGCGGTTGTGGTCGCATTGAGAAGGCTCATATCTCGGCATGGTCATTGCAAATAATGTTGTACCAGACTTGCGAAAAACTAGTGGACCCTAGCTCCGTGTTTCGGAGGCAAGATTTCGATTCCGTATTTTGGAGCAGCTTTCAACAGCTTTTCAACGTCCGCATCCGTTGGCCTCGGAGCAGTGGTTGCACCCTGTTCCACCGGCGTACTGACTTCAAGAAACATTTTTTCGAGTCCAGCGGGTACAACAGTTATAATCATCTTCGCCGGTTGATCGCTTTCATTCTTGAACGAATGCGGAGTTCCTACTGGCATGTTTGCAAACGTTCCTGCTTTTGCAACGATCCGCTTATCGCCGACTTGGAAAGTGATTTCACCTTCGAGCACGACGAATCCCTCTTCCTCCCGACTATGAATGTGCGGCGGAGGACCGCCACCTGGAGGTACGATTGCTTCCCACATCGCATATTTACCATTGGTATCTTCGCCAGTGGCAAGGAAGCGATAAATATCACCGACAACAGCAAGGGATTGACCTGCATCAGGCGTACGGATGGTTTCAGTTCGTGATGTGCTCATTGATTGTTCACCGTGATTGATGATTTCCTAAGTACGAGCTTGATCGCAAGCCAAAGGATAAAAAAGAACAACAGGACTAAAATCTTAAGCAGCCCCATTCCGCAGTAGAAGATGAGTTGAAGTTCGTGCTTGGTCAGTCCGAATAACGTGCTATGAAGTCCGTAGATTGTTTCGCCCATGAAGAGACTGACACCGAGCCAGATGAAAAGCAGGATGAATCCAAAGAGCCAGCAACGTAGCAGGATTTTAGCAACTACTTCCAAGCAATGGTTTGTTTGACTTGTCATCGTGGCACCTCAGCTTGAAATTGAATCCCACAGCCATTGCAGAATTTTGCATCGCCCTCATTTCGCTTGCCGCATGCAGGGCAAAGCTTTATCAGGGCCGCCCCGCATTCATCACAGAACTTTGCATTTGCGTCATTCGAGTGACCGCATGCTGAGCAGTTCCATTGCGATTGATGCGACGTATCTCGAAGACCGGCTGCGATTGCCGTAGCAACAGTTCTCACGCCATCCTTGGTTCCATCTGCCATGTAATTAAAAGTGTCTTTCCCAACAGGTGCGACTTCACCAGCCTGGTAGCGGATAATCGCACCCATAAAGCCGAACTTTGTCATCGTACTGCCGACAGCTAGCAGTGGCATTGCGACGAAGCAGCACCAAAACAAACGAGGAGGTCCACCACCGCCAAAGGCCGAGAAAAAACCTCCCATGCCAATCAGCATAAAAATACCGCCCACACCTAAAACGATTGGTCCAGCAATTCGGAGGAAGTTGCGAGTGGATTCATGGTTCGGGTTGATTTTCTGTTCGTCGGACATGGTGTCTCCTTGAGGCAAGATTCTATTCGTTGCTCGTAACAACTTCTTGGTGCTTGAGCAGCGTGACTAAGCCAACTGCGTCGAAACTTCATTTGATGCCAACAGGTCGCAACGAATATAGTTACTGCACAAATGACCGAGACACTCTAACTCCCTTGCTTCAAGTTTCGACGGGAAAACTTGATCTCTTCGGTATCGCCATCAGGTCAACGCCAGTTGTGAAACCAATAATTATAATCCTCTAACAGTTGGCGGCTGGGATTGTCTGTGGCATTACCCAAAAGGCAAAGCGGAACGCTTGCTAACCGTCCGTTACGTTTTGTTTCGCAAAGAATTCCGTACTCATCGTCGATCATTGAGGTTTCGTCGGAATCGTCAATCCCTATGACCTTGATTCGCTCTGGTGATCCATACTTCAATCGCTGTTCGGCTGTGAATGGGAAGATCAGATTCTTTGCCAAGTGTTTCTGGTAGAGCCTTAGCGTTTGGTCGTTTACGTTAGGCAATGGATCGTTGCTCGTCAGACCGAAAGCAATTCGAATGCGATCATCTTGATCTTTGCTCGAAAGTGGCGTGGTGGGTATCTCCTGCGGTTGTTCGATATCCAGCGGACCACCAAAATCAGGTTCCAAGTCGTCATCACCGAGGCAATACTGATCGAGCGTCAGGCCATCTCTATCGCATCTTGCCTTGAAGACGGGATGAATCAGCGCCAACGTCTCGCTGTTCCATTTAATCGTGTACAAGCGATCATCGTGGACTTCCACAACATCCCCAGTCCAACCGCCAAGCGGCATGTCTGGATAGTCCGTGTCTCTTACGCCATATCGCACACGTACTCTTTCACCAGGTTTGAATTTTGCAGCGGATGTGCTCTTGCTTTTTGCCTTGGACATGATCGCTACTTTGTGATTCCTCTGGAGACGAAGGCTGATTCTACCGCCAGAAACGAGGGAAGAACTTGCCTGTGGTTTCAATATATTGCCGATAGTAATCGCCGAAACGTTCGATCAACATTTGTTCTTCCTTCGGCGTTCGGATCGCAAGCAATGTCAGAACTAACAGGCTACCAAGCCCAATTAGCGAATTTGCAGCTAAGATCGTAACAGAAGCCATAAGTAGTGCTGCACAAATGTAAAACGGGTGACGCACCCACCGGTAAGGACCGTGCGTAACCAAGACCGCATCCTTTCGAGTCACAACAGTGTCAGTCAAGTTGTTTCCCAAGCTCGAAAGCGTCCAATAAAACAACGTAGTAGATGAGATTGCTGCAATCACCCCGAACCAACGCAACCACAATGGAATTGGAATCGATGCCCAGGAGATAGAGGTTGGAAACAGTAAATAAGCAAGCGTGCTAATCCAAAGCAGCAAGCCAGAGAGTCGCAACGTCGCAGCGAAGAGATAACCTTCTTCTTTGTGCGAGATGCGTTCACCCGACGACGCTGCTTTCATTCGGTGCGGAATTCCAATCGCCATCGTGATCAGGATCACAATGACCAAAGCGAGTCTGAACCAAGCTTCATCGTGCATTCAAATTCATTTCCACCATTTTCGTTGCTTGTGCCAAGGCCATCACGTTATTCTAGTGGATGACAACATCACTAGGCGACCATTGCATCAGCAGTTCGTTACCACAGTTGATCGGAAGTCGTATATGCCGAGCTTATCCAATTGAACCACAATTTTTGAGAATGAGACATAAGTCGTGACTCTGAACCTGAAGCCAGTTCTGACGGCGATTCTCGAAAACTATGCCCTTCCACTGGACGGTGACCATGGAGTTGCTCACTGGGCAAGGGTATTTGAAAACGGTCGTTTTTTAGCCGATGAAACAGGAGCCGATGTGAGAGTCGTTTCATTCTTTGCCGTGCTTCATGACTCACGTCGAATCAACGAAGGTTCCGATCCAAAACATGGTCCTCGTGCTGCCGAGTTCGCCCTTGCACTTCGTGGCAGCCTGATCGATCTTGGGGACAAAGAGTTCAGGCTCCTGTATAGGGCCTGCGAGGGACACACGCATGAGCGGAATCATCCCGATGTGACCATCCAAACTTACTGGGACTCGGATCGCCTCGATCTTGGTCGGGTTGGGATCACGCCGCATCCTAGCCGACTTTGCACTGAGATTGCCAAACGACCCGAAACAATCAAATGGGCCGATGAACGGGCAACCTTCGGCATCGTTCCAAAATTTGTGCTCGACGAGTGGGAGATTCAGCTAGTTTGAGCCTTTCGCTTCAGTCACGAAAACGAACTCAGACAGTGCTCTTAAATTGACTTTTCTGCTTCGCAACCATGAAAGCATCGACCGCCTCTTGAAGGCGCCAGGAATCGTCGAGGCTGCCTCCACGATATCCAGTTACGGGAAAACAAATTCTTATGCAGAAGTAAGTAAGCGCGCATCACGACCGTATGGGTATCAGTCGGCGCGGGTGCGAATCGTCATGTAGGGTTGCTGGGCAACTGATGGGCAGTTGCTGAATCGGCAGGCCTTAGACGGGGATATCTTATGCCAAACGTGGATCAGCAGCG
>JANODD010000228.1:0-21951 GCA_031412515.1 Planctomycetia bacterium
CGCTGCTGATCCACGTTTGGCATAAATATCCCCGTCCAAGGCCTGCCGATTCAGCAACTGCCCGTCAGTTGCCCAGCAAACCTACATGACGATTCGCACCCGCGCCGACCAGCAACCCCACGGCGGTGATGCGCGCTTACGGTATTCTAGCGGTATCGGTCTAAGCGTTTCAACGCTCTCCGTCCTGCTCAATCGATTTCGCTGCTACCAGATTTCATAGTCGATTTCGCTGTAATGCAAATTTCTGATCAGCTTTTCAGTAGTCCGAAAGCTGAGGGGCAAAGGTACAACGCAGTACCTTTTTTTCAACGACTTCGGAACTACGAATGAAGCTACCATGGCTGGCAATTTGTTCTCCGGGCGTTTTCTGTGTAGCTCCCACGTGCTCGTTCTGACGTTCTCACTTGAGTTCCACTGAATCGCGTCGCCTAGTCGGATTGTGGCATTCAATTCGTCGAAACTCAGGGCGCGCGAATAGTCTCGACCGGTCAAGCCCGCCGTTAGACGACTGGCTCTTACGAAAACAGCAGGTTTAGCCGCACGGAAGGATTGTATTTCTGAACGCTTCTTTACCTGCGAGAGAAACTCGTCGCTTACCTGCTCTGGCCTGCTCAACGGTAAGAGTTGGCCTAAGATTACTGCGTTCTGAATCCTGCATTCGATAATTCGGTTCTTGCAAAGCCGACGAATTAGGCGATCGATTTCGCGTGGGTTGGCTTCTGCACCGAGCAATTGCCCAAAGGTTGACTTTGTCAGCCATGGAATTTGCAAGACAACTTCGTTAAGAGCGATACGAAATTCGCAGGCCTTTTGTCTTTGAAGCGTCATGATTGAGTACTTTTGTCATTCGAATGTTGGAAACGATTGCTCATCATCTGGTCGCGATACCGGAGGAGAGGATCGCGGTCGTTTAGTCTTCTTTGGACTGAAGTTAAAACGCGGTTGAACCTTGGGGATTAACTCTTGAGCACGCATCATGCCGGGCAAGCTATTGGGCCATGCTAACTGGGTGCGCCGAACAAATTCATCGCTGGAAATGTGGAAGCTACTGCGAGCAACAAAAGGCACTCCACCAAATTTCGAATAGCCATCACGTGTACCACCAATGCGCATAACGCTTAGTGTTGGGTCATCCGAGATCTGGTGTAGGTCGGTGATAGATAGCCGAGGTTTCTCAACTTTGCGATAAGTGCGTGTGACACGCTCACCCACCGTTTCCGTGATATCGACCTCTTCCTTAACTCCAAAAAGGGAAACGACAGAGGCCATATCAACTGAGCCGTTCACTGAAAACCACTGGCGCACGCCGCAATTAGCTTCAATGGTTTGCAACATCGACTCTCCAACTTTCCCTAGGTCGCTCATGTTTTGGTTCGCGAGTATTAGTCGAACATCTAACCCGCGCGCCATTTCGAATAAAGAGTCAAGGCTGTCCGAGACCATGCGCTGAAACTCGTCGATGACTACGTTCACTTTGACCCTTCGTCCGCCCGGTTTTCCAGCAACAAGTAGGAAGTAAAGTATCAAGCGTGCAAGCGCTGGCGCTCCAATCGGAGAAATGGTAGACGGCAGCTTGAAATACAAGATCTGCGGAGTTTGAAAACAATCCATAAGGTCAATTTGCTGGTCCATTACTTCCTTAGGAAAATCGGCATTGGGAGTCACATTCAACGACTGATAAGACGCCAAGCGTGCAATTACCTGTCCTGCATGCACACCTGCTCTGCGAATTTCTGGGTGCAATTCACCGGTGTCGTTTAGAAGTATTCTGTCGACATCTTCATGAAGTTGGGCGAACGACATGTTTCCAGGATTGGCGTTGCTGGCCGAAGCGATCACTGCGGAATTGGCCGCCGTAAAGAACGCCCTGCCATACTCTGTTCCGTAGTACAAGCCGGTCGCTGCACAAATAATGTCTGTTCGCTCGTAGATGCTTCGACTCGCCCAGCCGGTAGTAAGGAACGGATTGAATGCGTGCGTGAGATCGCCATTCTCAAGCGAAAAAACTCGAATTGGTAACGATGCCCCATTTCGCTCAGCCAGTTCCTTATTCGCATGAACGGCGGCTGAAAGTAGCTCATGTGAATCAGCTTTTAGATCAATCACGATTGTTGTCGTGTCACCGAAACTCACAAGCTGTTCCAAAAGTGGCATCAGGCCCATTGATGTCTTACCCGAGCCAGGTGCTCCAAGAAAATGCATGTGCTGGAAATTCGATCGATTAAAGAGAATTGGCGTTCCATCCGCAGCGACCTGACCAAGGAATAATGATTCTCGCTGGATCGAATTTGGAGAGTTGCGATTGGCATCGACAACCTTTCGCCACAAAGTACGCTTGTCATTCACGATTCCAAGTGAAACATAGCTAATCACCATGTCATATCCGGCGTGCAGAATGACAAATGGCAAAACTAACCACCCGAGTAATTCGGCACGAAGTTGGAGACCGCAAACGAGCAATCCGAAAATAGGCATGAGCAACCTAAAGTGCGTCGGCGCAAGATACCGATTGCTCACGAGGCCGGAAGGACTTGCAATTTGTCCAAACCTCAATTGATGACTTGTCGGATAGGTAAAAAAGCTGATTAACATGTCGCCACGGACTCCGGAGCCGATATCTTGTTGAGCGCAAACCTTTCGACCACGAAAATAGGCTGCGATTGCCACAACCCAGCAAACTAGCTGGCTTTGCGTTACAACAATCGCAAATGCAAGCGACACGACGATGGCAAAAACATTGACAACCGCTTTTGTGCAACGCGACTCAAACTCTGCATCGTTCGTCGCCACACCCCCATAAGAAGAGTACGCCAGCACTCGAAAGTGCCAACCAAACTCCAGCATTGCTAACGCATACATCTCGGTAATGAAGATGCTCAGGCCATAAACGTTTGTGGGGCAGTTAATGGCGATATTCGCTGCAACCAAAGCGGCAGTTGTATTAGCAAGTATGATTAAAAGCACAGCATATTGAATGTCAATAAACCGGACTCGTATTGCGATGAGTACCGCCATAGCGACTAGGCAAATCGCTTGTACAAAATGCAACCATTGACGTTGATCTGGATAGAAAAAAGCAACTGCTGCAATAGCCCCCAAAAATAAAGCGGTCATTAGGAAATGAACTGGCCCCGCTAAAAACTCCGACTGAACCACTTGCGTTGGAATTGCCGGAAGATTGAGCGACACTTTCATCTTCGGAAGGTTTGAATCTTGCAATGGGTTGTCCGACGTCAGTGGTTTTACGGACATGTCTGCGCTCCTATGTGCCCAACAATTGGAAAAGTTCGCTTGTTACTGCAACTTGAAATCTCGTATTTTCTGGCCAAGCAAGCTTCTTGAGTGCGGATTCAATCAAAAGCTTCTTTGATCTGCTTGAAGTAAGCACGACAGAAACGAAACGACACTGCGCGACTAGATCAGCAAAACCCGAAATATTGACGTGGACCCTGCTATCGCGGTTACATTTTCTTGCGACGTGTTCAGGTGTTCCTCCAAGATCGACTCGTATATGCCTAAGCTCCCCTTCGGTGTTAGCAGTTCCCCACGCATAAACACCGCTACGTGACCTTTCTGGAATCCAGGAGTATTCTTGTTCAAAATCGGAACGGTCAAGGATTGACAGCCTGGGCTTGGAGTTTGCGCAAAAGTTGGCGATGCTCAACCAGCTTGAAAGTGCTTGTGGACCAAGGGCCATAGAGCGCGAGCTCGGCAATCCAAATTGCATGATGGTTCGACTACCCACAACGAAATACTGTTGGCGGCCAATCAAAGCGTGATTCGCAAGCCAGCCCGCTTTCGTTAGCCGTCCCGTGACCTTTACAACTGCATTTATTTTGTGTTCTGGCATGTGTAGGAGTTGAATTAGTTCGTTGGTAAGAGCACGAAAGCGGATGACATCCTCCAGGATGCTGCGATCGCGAGCACCTAGTTGTCTGCGCACTAGTCGAGGGGTCGGATCACCAGAGTTCATAGGTCAGTCTCCTTTTTTTGCAGTGGTTGTGAAATCGATGCAGCCTTTTAGCGGTATATTGGCCGCCAAACTCAATTGCCATCGACGGTGTTTGATCGGTGTTGGCGATGATGGCATCGGGAACCTGGCCTTCGCGAGGATTGGTGTTCATTGAGTTTTCACCGACCCAGTGCATGGCTAGCTCTGGCCGATTCTCCAAAAAGTGCAAATAGGTCGCAGCCAAGCCAAGGTCGTGGGATGCCTGAAGTACGTGCGGAAGGCGCTGATGTGGCTTTAGGCCAAGGGCAGCAGAAACCCGTGGCCCAACTAGGTACAGGGAAGTCAGACGCGTCGGGCGACCAATCCATCGTCTCCCAAGCATGTAAACCGTTTTTGTGAATTGCGGTGTATCCTGACCAGGCGTCCAAACGACCAAAGGTTCTTGCGGGGCAGGCAGATGACGGACGACGGTTCGATGCCGAAGCATGTAACGTCCGTGTTCGAGCGTCTTCAAACGCCGCGAAGCATTGGCGATCTGTCCGCCAAAGAAGGTGTTCGCGATTTGCTGCAGTGACATGAGCCGCAGCTTTGTCGCCAATGTCTGGATGAGCAGCTGATCTCGCCGGCAAAGCAATGTATTCCCAGATGTCCACTTCATAGCAGTCTTAACTCACTTGCGTTTATCAATAGTCAAAGCGACAAGTGAATAATAGGGATTATTTAGGTGCGTTTCCTACGACCTCGCGCATAATCTGGCGCGGTATTTCGTTAACAAGTGTCATGCCAATAAAACCACGAGTCACTCATGATGCCAAAACATAAAAGAAGCACTGCACCGCCGTACAATAGCAAGAGAAGCATAGCGATTGACCCAAGGAAACTTCGAGCTGCTCTCGAAGCCAATGCATTAACGATTCAGCAGATCGCGGGCGAAGCGAAAATCAGTCGCAAGACGATCTACGACATCGAAACAAGAGGAGCGGGAAAGCTGGATACGCTGAAACGCTTGGTTAGGGCGTTAGGTGTGTCGTTGGACGCCATTGCTCGGGACGAGAAGTTTTTAGAAGACCAAGAGCCGAGCTATCAGCTTGTAACTCCGAACAATTGGGAATTGGACGGTCTAGTTTCTCCGTTTTTTCAAGCTGCCAATGGCGTTACCTACCGTGTAGCAAGGCTGCGCAGTGTCTTGGATAAAGACCGCGTCGCCCGCGGGAAGTTCTATGACTTACTTGCTGTGCAACCTCGAAAAAAAGAAGAGATGCGAGCCTATTTGCTCAGGCACTCCATCGTATGCCGCCTTGTCGAGAGATCGCGATGGACACCGATTCACTATGACGTCCGGCCGCTCGCCGATGAGACCGCTTGGTGGGTTCTCGACGAGTGGATTCCGCGACCCACATTGACAGAACTGACGCAATGTCAACAACTGCCACTGAGTGCTGTCAAAAAAATTGGATCAGAAATTCTCGAAGGATTGGCCGCGTTACATGCTCACGGAGTGATACTTCGCGAACTTGCTCCAGAGAGGATTTTGGTCTGCAAAAAAACGTTTGCGTGCACTCTCACCGATTTCGAACTGGCCAAATTGGTTCAAGGCAATGTTACCGTTTCAGGGAAATGGAAAATCGAAAGTCCGTATCGTGCCCCCGAGATTGCCGATGAGGAACCAAGCGTCGAGTGTGATGTCTACAGTTGGTGTAAAGTTGTAAAGGAGTTGCTGACAAGTCGAGCGGAACTAACAGCCTCTGACATGAGAGGTCTGGGGTTTAGCAGCAATCTGATTTCTTGCTTTCAAAGCTGTTCGCGACTTGCTGCCAATGAGAGGCCAAAAGATGTTTCAAAATTCTGAAACTCTGGACGACTTGGGACCCAAACTAAGAAAGTCGAATAGTGAACGGCGAAAAAGCGATCATTCACGTCCATACGCTCGGGGAATTCAGCTATTGTCCGCTTGCAGGGTTGTTAGCCTACAAGCAGCAAGGGCAAAGTGGGTACGACGAACTGCTTCGAATCCCAAATTTGGGCTTCGAGCCAATTTTTGATCACGCTCTGCTGGTCGAAGAAAGAAATCGCCTACAGCAGGCCTTAGCGATCAATAGTTGCGCGCTTTTCGTTGCCATACTCACACTGGTTCTTATAGCGAAACTCATCTCTTTTCCACTGGGAGTTTCACTCTCACTTGGCACGCTCCCGCTTATTGTTGTCGTCGGTCGTGGTGTTCAGGCACTTGTCAACATACTCGCCCAACTGGAGTCCTACGAGCACAGTTTGCCTCAGGAGATCGACTTTTCGAACGAATCCATCCAGCCGATTACCTGGTGGGGACTGGTGAAATCTGGTCTGCGGACTACGGTCCGTCGCATACCACTCGAAGACCGTGAATCGGCGTTGGTTGGCAAGCCCAACCGGGTACTCGAAGACAATGGAATTCGACACCTTCCAGTGATTGTTCATCGTCATTCCGCTACGGCCGAGTTAAAAGTGAGTCCGTCACACCTCGTAAAACTCGCGGCCTATGCACATCTAATCCAGTTGAATCAACGTGCGAAAGCAGATTGGGGAATTGTAATAGATTCCAAGACGCTAAGCGGCTTCGCGGTTCCGATATCTAATCATCACTTGACGGAAATGCATGATCGACTAGCCGAGCTACATTCTCTGGTGGGAAGCGGCGGAAGTGTTGCAAAGCCTCCGGAATGGAAATGTCGAAAATGCCATCGCGGCAAGCCTCGCCGGTATGTTGCAGGGGTTTCTGAAACAATCATTCATGGCGTGAAGTTGATACCTCGACTATCGCCTAATTCCGCTGGCGAAGGTGTACACAGTGATTGCGGGGATGAGAATCGTTGGCGTCCGCCCCATGACTACTGGTCGGTCTAATCTCTATTCATGGCAACTTGAAGTCTGAATTGGCAAGAAAGCACAAAGTCTTCTACTCAAGCATTCGATTCCGCCAGCCAAACATTCTTGCCAGCCTGCCAAGCGTTGTCACGGCATTTAGTTCATGACTGACTTTTGTGGCTTGGAGTCGTAGCCATAAAGTGTCAAGCGCCTCCGCAAATTGCTGACAGTTGCCAAACCTGTACTCCGGGTCCAAGTGCAACGCTCGGCCAAGCAATAGATCGAGTTCGTCCCTGATTACTTGCGGTATTCGTTTCCTGTTTTGGAGCAATTGACTTGGTTTTTGATAAGCGCGTTCTGCTTCAGCGCGGAACTGGGGTAATCCTGCCTTTCCCCCTAGCCCAGCGTAGGGTCTTTGCAAAGTGAGCATTTCGTACAGAACGATGGCTGCAGAAAACTGATCCGCTTTCGGAGTAATGATCGTTGCATCCAGTTGAAATTCAGGCGCTGAGTAGAACTGGTCGACACCGTCACCTTCCACTCTATAGAACGTCCGCTCGATCGGCCAACAGCTTCCAAAGTCAATCATCGAGATCGAACCAGGGTCGCTCGGAAGCACCAAGTTTGCGGGCTTGATGTCACCATGAACCACTTGGCAGCGTCGGTGTAAAACACTCAACGCGTGAGCAAGACTTCGAATCCGGCGAATGGATTCCCACAAACTGGGCCGCTGAGCCCTGCTTGCGCGAACTCGGTCTAAGTAGGATTTGAGGTCGATCCCATTACACCAGGGAAGCACCAACCGAAGTTGTCCGTCGGCTCGATCCCACGCTATGAGTCTCGGAAATCCAACCTGGTTTTCGAGCATTCGAGAGAGTGCGTTTTTGAACTGAACCGATGCTGCGTCTTCAGGAAGTACGACGATTGCACGATATGTTCCCTGCGGTCTTGGATCTGGCTCCCAGACTTTCCATCGCCCTCGATTTGACGAAGAGAGTTGTTCTATAACTCTGTAATTGCGACCGCGAATCACAATAAATCTGGGGGGCTGATGCGGACACGGCGTCAAAATAGGCAGCTTTCTAGTCGAAGGAACTGTAAAGGGATGTGGCAGGGCTTTCCAAGTGCTAACAGGTTCACGTTAGAAATTGCAAATTGAATCGAATTGTGGCGTACCATTGAGATAAAGAACTGGCATCTCAGGAGGCATGATGCCGCGTCGGTAATAATGCCCACCGATGTGCCAGTAAGAGGCACTGCTATGGCGATAGCAACTTCTCTTTGACGAGTATTTGCTGATACTTTACGAGCAGTTTGTAAGCAGGCATAATCGCTTCAGCATGAACCGGTTGCAGACCACCACCGTTGAAGCCCGGATACGGGCCGCGGACTTTACGATCATTGCCTCCGTCGTTGAACAGCAGCAGCAATTCGATAGGTCCTAGTGGCAATGTATGGAGTGCTCCGGCGCTTTTGAGTGCATTTAGTGAAATTGGCTTCGAATCCAGTGTACGAATCCAACCATTGGCACTCGGTTGTGTCTCACCGGGAACAAAAAGCGGACGAAGATAGTGGTTTATTTGTTCGCGGTCTCGATCAAATTCTGCTTGCAGGAGTCGATCTTCAGCCACCTTAGTCGCTGCTATTTGAGCTGCGGCGATTTCCGCTTTCTTGAGTTCTTGATCACCCTCCGCCCGTACTCGGTCGGCCTGCAATTCTAGTTCCGTCATTTTGATTTCATTTTCACGAGCCAGCTTCTCCTTTGCTTTCTGCTTGGCCTCTCTCTCTTCACGTATTGCAGCAGCCAAACTTGCGGACTGTTTCGACTTATGTTCGATCATTACTTCTTCGAGAGTTTTGTTCGAAAGGCTTCGGCCCGAGGAGCTCAACGTAATCTGTTCAATCGGCGAACGGAAATCCTTCAGCTGTTTCCTCATTTCAGAAATCGACAGTTCGATTTGTTCAACTTGTTTCGGTGCCTCTTTTGAAACACCCATCGTGGGCGATTTATCGATCGCCTCGTCGAAGAATTTTTGGAGATCCGTAGCACGTTCGACAATCGCCAAAATTTCTTGAGAACGGCTGTCAGGGACTTCTAGCATGGCAATCATTTTTTCGGTAAGAAGTGGGTCTGAAGCAATCCTCTTGCCTGTGTCATTGGTTGCCAGCTCTTTGATGTACAGCGAGTTCTCCGCATTTTGGTTAGATAGCCCGATGGCCTCCTCAACGAGTCTTTTTAGTCGAGCAGAGAAGCGAGAGTTCTCGCTCTCCCGCAGTCTTGCGTCCAACTCTGAAGCAGACGGAATGGACTGCTCCGGAGGTGGCTCTTGCGAGCTACCAGTCGCTTGATTAAGAATTGAGACCGAAGTCAAGTCTGAAGTATCGGAGGACTTAAAAGCCGGTGCATGCTGGATGCGGTGGCTTGGCGAACCTGCTCCCAAGTACACTACGCACACAATCACTAAGCTAACAGCCAACACCGAAACAGTCGTCCAAACCGCGTTTGAGTTGCGTGGGTCTGGTACTACAATTTGCCTAATCCAGGTCCAGAACATGATCGATCTCCTTGTCGTTAGAAACAGAAAACGAATTATTTGCGAAGTGGAGCAGTTGTGGGAGGCTTCCAGAGGTTTGATAAGTGTCGTCTATAAAAATCCGTGCCAGCAAAGGCACATAGCAGTGCAAGCAAAACGAACGTAATGTAATTTCCCTGAGAAAAAGCGGTCGTCGCGGCACCAAATAGGCCAACAGCCATTGCACTGCCGGCGTGAGGCGGTATAGAGAAAAGCGTTGTATTCATTGCCTCCGAAGAAAGTTGGGTTTCCAACAACGGAACCGGTGAGTTTTGCTCGGCTTGTTGTTTTGCGAGAACCCCAAATAACCATGCAGAAACCCCGAGACCCATGTAGCCAGGGACCGCAAATGCGCCCGAGAAACCTCCGGCCCAACCCACATAAATCATCAAGGTCCCTGCAACAGTGGCTCCACAAGCAAGCAGTAGCAACGTGTCGTCGGTAGCTCGATGATCAATGGAACTTTGCAGATCACCCTCCACGGCCAGAGCGTCGACTCCAGCTAACGCCAAGTCGCTCCCACCACGACGGGTAATTTCGCGCTGGATGTCTTTTGGGCCCCAACCTGTCAATACAAACGGACCCAAAGTCAAAGCTGGATCACGCATAAAAACTACTCGATCAATCTGCTCGTTTTTCCAGTCGCTACTTGCAAGGTCCTGAGTAATTGTCGTTGATCGAAAGAGGGTCCCCTCTACAATTCGAACATCAGGGAGTAGCCAACTTGGGATGGCCTCAATGATCTTTCTTCGATCCGCTGGAATAGGTAGCGTGGCGTTGCCCGGCACATGCCTGACAGCGTTTGTTAAATGATGTACAAACCGGCAAAGGCTTTTCATGTGCTTGCCGCTAGTGACCGTTTTTTCTACCCACTGGTTGTCTGTGGCGGTGTTAACCTTGAGCAAAGTTGAACGGAGCTCTGACTCTGTCGAAGTTTTCAGAATCCGCGAGTAGTAGTGATACTTGCAATGGTTGGGGCCGTGCCACTCAACCAATCCGCACACTTGCAAGTCGACCAATCGGCAGAGACTACTAACAATTTCCAACCCCAATCGCGAACATTTTGCATCGAGATCTTCAGTCAGTCGAATCCTTACTTCTTCAACTGGACTTGAACTCATACGGGCTTCAATGATCGGTACAATCTGCTCGCGACGGAGCTCAGCATCATTCCATACTTGGTTCAACCAATTCTGTTTTTCTTTGTCGTGTTCCTTCTTAAGAATCACCGAAGCGGCATGCGAAACGGATTCATCGACTTCGAAATGTACAAGCGACTCAATGAATTGGTACCAGTCGGTTTGCAAATTTCCAATCTTGGTCACTCCCGCCTGATACAGGGGAATCAAATCCGAAAAAGTTTTCACATGCTCGGACTCCACTCCCATTCTCACGTTTCCGTGAAATCGATCGTTGAGATCATTGAGGAGAGCACGAAAGTCAATGCTTAGCTCCTCTGCCTGTTGAACTTCTCTTTTTGCCGAATCGGGAAAAAACCGCTCAGCGACGCGCAACTCAAAAGTGCTCAATCGACTTTGCTCAAGCGATGAATCGTTCATTTTTTTGCCCTACAAGTCAGCGAACTTTCCCAGAAACGCTCTGAATCCGTAACTAGAGTGGAATTCGAGCTCGACATTTTTAGAACGGAAAGAAACGATCGCTGCTGCGCGCCACTGCCGACAATGTGTTAAAAATTTCTGTGGCCGCCTGCGATTTGCGAGACCGGCTACTTGCTGAAATTTCGAGGAGCGGGGTTCGCGGCAAGCCACATTTCGATGGCTTCAGATACAATTCGTTGTTGCGTATTTACTTTTGCTCCGGACATCTGCCTTTGCAAAGCCTCGAACTTTAAGGCAGTCGCTAACTCTGGGTCTAGCCGGATAGTAACCGGGATGAGTCCAATACGTTTACCAGCGTATTCCGCGTCATGAGGTGTCGACCTACGTGGCATTTCCTGACTGGGACCCCGATGCTCGCTTACGCTGCCCACTTTCGGTGTGATTTGACGATTCTCATTGACGAACCCTCTAATTTCTGGATCATCCATCGAAATGGTTGCTAGGCTTGTCGCCAAGTCCTTACGCTGTTGCATATTGGTCGATTTACTCCATCGCTTTGGTGTGATTAGGGTGCGGCTCGGGATTTCGAACGTCTTTGGGCATTAGGTCATCTGAAAAGATCTCGTCAAAGACCTTCATCAACTCCAGTTCGGCCTTTTTGGCAGTTGGCCCCATGTTCCAAACGAAAGTCGCTTGCCCCGGTGCATCAGCGAATGCTTGACGAAGTGACAAGTGTGACTCCGCGACACGAATTCCGATCGACTCTGCAGCATGGCGCATGTCATGTGTCAGTCGAAACCGTTTCCCTACCATACTCAGTACGGTGACAACTAGTGGAGAGCCATTCCGAATGCGTTGCGCTTGGCGGATAACAGAAATGTGGCTCTGTAACGCTGAGGCTTCAAACATACTCGCTTTGCACGGAACGACTGCGAGGTCCGTCCAAAGCATGATTGCACGGTTAACTTCTGTATTTGAGCCAGGTCCATCGGCGATCACAAAATCAAATTGACTAGCAAGTCTTGGTAGTTCGTCTAATACGTCGTCAGCATTATCGAGCCTTACTACTGTCAGGGCAGGCAGGACTTGAGAGATCCAAACGCTGGACGATCGCTGATGATCACAGTCTACGAGTGCGACCGAAGAACTGGACCGATGAAGCCAGCCAGCAAGATTTCCAGCCAACGTTGATTTGCCTACGCCACCCTTTGAATTGATGCACGAAATTACCATGCGGTGACAGCTATCACAGGTTGCGATTGCATGCAAGCAAGCTTTTCAGCCAGCCTTCACAACGGGTGCCCGACGGCAATTTGACTTTCGATTAAGAATCATTTTTGTTGGACCTCGCATCCAATCGTCGTGCAATCGAGGTCCTGGGTCTACCGGTAAGTGACACACTTTTATCGAGATCGATGAGCAATTCTTGTACTGAGGATACCGGGAATTGAAACATCGTTAAGGAAGATAAGTCACCGGTAGTCGAAACACTTTTTCCCGTGACATGAAGCACTTTGTAGTGTAGATACACCGGGATTCGGGCCATCTATTGTCGCGCTAACACTGCGAAATAGCTCCGGATTTCGCGACAGTAATTTGTTTTAGTAATCCTTAATAACAAACAGGAGGTTGTTTTTACTTGGAACGGAAAAAGAAATGGAACCGTATAGCGAAAGATGAATCAAACGATGCTGTCGCAAGTTGGCAACACGGAACTGACGAGCTTAACCTAGCCGAGTTTCCGCTGGCGGCAATTTCGGATCGAATTGGTGATGGAATCAAGACAGTTACGTTAGAAGATAGCATCTTTGATCGAGTTGAACGGCGTCAAGTTACCCGGCGGATAGTCCTTTCAGGCTCAGACCAATACGGCTTGCCAACGGCGAAAGATGACGATGTACTCCTGGCGTGCATTCAGATTTCTAACCAGCAAAACTTCAAATCGCCCCATACTCTGTTTACTCGATACGAACTTCTCAAGTTACTCGGTTGGTCAGACGAGTCAAAGAGCTATGCTCGACTTGCGCAATCGCTTCGTCGCTGGAAGGGACTAACTATTTTTTCGGATCGTGCGTTCTATGATTTCGCACAAAAGAGCTGGGTGAATCGCGACTTTGGGGTTTTTGATTCGCTTTACATTTACCGAAAGGAAACCGATACGGGTCGCGGTACAAGAGCCCTGTCACGCTTCACTTGGAACGAAGTACTTTTCAGTAGCTTTCAGTCAGGCTACCTGAAACGAATCGACTGGAGACTCTATACAAGCCTTAGAAGTCCAATCGCGAAACGGTTGTACAGGTTGCTCGACAAACGCTTTTTCCGATCCAATTCGGTCGAATTTGATCTCCAAGATTTAGCAAGCCGCAAACTACGCCTATCATCCAGCTACAACACGGCTCAAATTAAGCGAGCAGTGCGCAGCGGCATTGAAGAATTGACGCAAAAGTGGCACCTTAAGTCGATTCCCGATAGTAGACGTTACGCAAAGCAGGCGACAGGAAACTGGATAGTTCGATTCGAACGAGTCTCACACCAGAAAGTGATTGGCGCTATTGTGAAGCCATTATTGGTCGACTCTCCCAGTTCTGAAATAAAACATCAGCCTTCGGCCAACCTCCCAAAACTGCATCAATTCAATGACGTAAATCTTCAAATGGCACTCTCCAAACGCGGAATTGGTCCCGCCGTGGCCGAAGAACTCACCCAGAACTTTCCGCTGGAGTCGCTCCAAACGATGCTTGAATTGTTCGATTGGTACAACAGCCGCAACCAGCCACGCGGGCCGGGATTTCTAATTCAGGCCGTCCGAAATCCAAAATCCATCGAAATGCCGCGAGGGTTTCAAAGCTCAATCGAACAAAACCGAACGCAAGCGAGCATCAAAGATCGCCAAAAAGTTGAAATGACTGCCCGAGTAAAACGCGAAGATAAGAGCACACAAAAGGAAAACAAACGTCGAGCTGAATTTCAAGCATTCTGGAATCGCTTGTCGCTAAAGCAACAAGACGCGTTTGAAGGTGAGGCCTTAGACCTAACGTCCTCCACCAAGCGAAACGGCTATTACCAGCACCAGCCCAGTGGCGGCAAGCTTTTCGAACACTATCGGTATACGGTTCTAATTGAGCACTATGACAGGAATAAGGACGCGATCGGCAATTTCCCTGTGCAGTTACCTGAGTAGGTTTATTCCAGCTGAAAGTAACTGCACCCAAAACCAGACTACAGATCCCATTCGGTCGTTTCAGCTTGCAAGCAAGCTTGCTGGTCAGCAATCCAGCTTGTTGCGCCCTTGACGACATTGAGTAGGTCTTCCTCATTCCTCGCAAAGAAGTTCGGTGAGTAACCTTCACGATCCGTGCTCTTCGATTTCCACGAGCGGCTGATTGAGAAATCAAAATACTCGTACCCGCTCGGCGATTGCCTTTTCCAGATAGACGCTGCGACGGCTCCCTGCCTTATCATTTTTACTGGCCGAATCTCGGCTTTTTTCGTTTGTTCTGACATCTTTACCTCCTTGATGGTCATTAATACCCGCCGAATACCACGGTTTTTGGCTATTTGTCAAGCATTTTCATGCGGATTTCCTGTGCGGCGCCGCAATCCAGGTTTTTTTATTTCTCGGCGCAACGGCGGTCCGACTCCTACGTTCTAATGTTGTGCTCAAATTTGCACCTCCGGTTTTTACGACCGACATAGTCCAAAAGTTATTTAGCCTCGAATCGTCAATTCCTGTGGAAGGACCACATGTTCGACCGAACTATCATGCTCGCCGTATTCGCTTTTCAAAACGGCCTACTCAACAAAGTTCAAATCCTGGCATTCCTTAGTTCTTGGCGGCAGGGAAGCACTACACCAAGTCGTTTGCCGGAAGCTTTAGATCAAAAAGCGGTCGATATGTTGAGACCGCTTGTTGATCAGTTCACGAAAAGCGTCGGTGACATTTCCTCCGAGAATGCGATTGCATTGCTTCCTCTCGAACAAAATATCCGAGCGGCAATTCTCGACGCGTTGCAGTTGCTTCCAGAATCTCCGCCGTCAAGCCTCACGCCTAAGCGTTTAAACACGCTTCCGGCCGATAACCAAGCGAAACCATCAGTTCAAGTACTTACTGGCATGGTTGCGTTTCAAAACAACTTCATCAGCCGACAGCAGCTCATCGATGCCTTTACTGCCTGGGTCGCAAATCCGGAAATCGCGATTTGCGAGTTCATGGTGCAGCAAGGTTCGCTAGGCCCGGTGGAACGTGAATTAATCGAACAGATGGTAGCGGCCCATCTAAAACGAAGCGGCGACGCTTCGCAGGCAATGGCTCTTTTCTCCTCGGTGTCAGCGATACAACAAGAGTTAAGTCAAATTGCTAATCAAGTGAATTCAACCTTGCTTGATGGTGACTTGTTCTCCCGAACTGCAGAGTTCGCCTTAACGACGGAAACAACGCACTCTGGTCCGAGTGAGGCGCGTGGAATCGACCGATTTCGCATCGTTAAAGAGCATGCACGTGGCGGACTAGGGATAGTTTTTGTTGCTGAAGACAAGCAATTGCGCAGAGAAGTTGCACTCAAGCAGATTCGTGAAGAGCGGGCTGACCTAGAGCCATTTCGCCAGAAATTTAAACTCGAAGCTGAAATCACGGGCCAACTCGAACACCCAGGCATCGTCCCAATTTACGCACTGGGTGCCGACGATCGCGGCCGACCCTTTTACGCCATGCGATTGATACAGGGAGAAAGCTTGAAGGATGGCATCTGCGCATTTCACAATCACCTTAAAGATCGCTCCAAAAGATTCGATTCGCCGGAGCTGCGTCAACTCCTTCGTCGGTTTATCGATGTTTGCAATGCAATGGATTACGCCCATGAACGTGGAATTTTACATCGCGACCTGAAGCCTGGGAACATAATGCTTGGCCGCCATGGTGAAACGCTAGTCGTCGATTGGGGACTCGCAAAAACATTGGACTCCGAACAAGACGCAAGCGGTATCGACCTTTCGACAGCAGATCACCAAGGCCAAAAGGCAACCGTAGCGACAGGTTCGGCAACACGCTACGGAAGTTTTCTGGGTACTGCTGCCTACGCTCCACCTGAACAATTACGAGGTGAGCTCGACAAACTCTCACCAGCATCGGATGTTTTTTCCCTCGGTGGGATTCTATTCGAAATTCTAACTGGAAAACCTCCAGTAGAACACAAATCAGGCATCGATGAGATCTTGAAGCTAATTGATTCGCGGCAACCTAACAGCATTCGAAGTATTCGGCCTGATGCCCCTGATCCGTTGACCTTCATTTGTATGAGAGCTCTACAAAGTCAGATTACGGATCGATTCACCACCGTGGGCCAGCTGCGTGACTCAGTTCAATGTTGGCTAGACGATCAAGCAGTTCCAGACATGCCCGAACCCATTTCTATTAGGGCAATGAGATGGGTTCGCAATCATCAAGGCATTTCTGCATCAGCACTGGTGGGGCTTGTTTCGGCGCTTGTTTTGATGAGTCTATTTTATGTACTGACTAGTTTTCACAACCAAGAGCTCCAGTCAGCCAATGCCGAGATAATCGTACGCAGCGCTGAAACTGCGAGGAGCCGCGGCCAATTTCGTGAGGCTGCAGCGAGAATGCAAGAACTACAACAACGCAAAGCGCTAACAGAAGAGCAGAAACTCAGCTTGGCGGAAGATTTGGCTAAAACGGAGAAGCAAAAATCCGCGTTGACGGCCGTTCAGAGTATTGACCCGTCGAAATTGACTCCGGCACACGTTGCCAAGCTTGACCTTCTCTGGGGCGACTTGCAAATCAATACAACTGAAGCGAAGAGTGGATTCACGCGAATTCAAAGAGCAATTTCAAGCGGCCTTTTGACACCTGCCGACGAAGCGTATGCAAAGTCATTAGTAGCCGATCTCGCGAGCGACTGCCAATCGCATCTGCGAGAATGCCTTAGAATTCAGCCATTCAATATTAACGCAATCGCCAATCTCGCTTTCACCTCGGCGGTACTGGGCGAAGTCGACGAAGCCAAGAAACAAGTCGCATTCGGGTTGTCCCTCTTCCCTGATGACATCCGTTTGGCACTTCTGTCTGCCTTTATTCCGGCGATTGCGCGTGACAAAGCAGCACTCAATCTCGCAATACCCAAACTTCAAGCAATTGGGGGGCTTGAGTATGAAATTCGGGCCGTTCAGATCACTGCCAGATTGTTCGATATGATTGAGGTAATAGCCGTGAGCGAAACACAGCCGAGTTTTTTCGAACTCGCTTCTTTGATTACAGAGTTGACTTTATTACGCAACTCAAAGATCGATAGCGAGCTTATCTTTGGCTTTCCTAATCTCTCATGGATGGGAAACCTGTGGAAGTCCTTTCCACAAGCGAGTTCATTCCTTACCGAAAAACCCGCTGATGTTTTTGGACGATCCTACCTGAAAATGCTAAAGCAGTTACCGAATAACCAGTATTTGAATTATTTGGCAGGGGTATATGACCTGCTAGGTGATAGATTCGACTTAGCATCAGCATCTTTTTTGCATTCAGCCTCGTGCAATGTCGTTTCTAGCGAGTTGAAAAGCCGAGCCACTTGGGCGGCCTTCATTTCACTCGTACAGCATTCGATCAATTCCCAAAAACCGATTCAACTAGATGACTACATCGCATTGCGCTCATTGATCAGGCAGGGGTTTGAGCGGGAGGGTAAGTATGATACGTCTCCAGTCGAACCGGTTGTTGCATGGACCATGTTGATTCGAAGCTCGATGCACGAAGAAGCCGCGCAACTTGCAAAGCAGGTCATTCAGTCCGGCGATCCAACAGTTCAAGCGGAGTGGCAATCACGCATCGATCGAACGGGGGAAATGGAAAAGAAAATCGGTGCTGCCATCGATGGCTTGCTCCTGCCCAAGTCCGAGCAGCCTTAATCAGCCGTTTTCAGCCAATCGTTCTTGCAGGTATTTCTCAATTTGCAAATTATTTTTTCTAGCCCGCGCAGTAACCGCTTCTCGGGCACGTTTGCTAGATGAACAAGCAACGTTCCAGCAAACACCCGAGGGAAAAATGACCACAAAAACCTGCAGAAAAACGAGAAATACCCGTCCATTACACATCGAAACATTTGAAAAACGGCAGTTGATGGCTGCCGACATAGCTGGACATACACCTCTTCTCCAGCCACCGACTGAGATCTCCGCTCAAGAACAGCTGATCCTGGAACTTGTTAACCGAGCCCGAGCAAATCCGCTGGCTGAAGCGACACGGTTGGGTGTCGACCTAAATCAAGGTCTCGCGAGCACCGCGATATCGGCCAATCCGAAGCAACCCTTAGCGCCCAATGTGGCTCTCAGTCGTGCCGCCATTTCTCACACTCAGGACATGCTCGCTAACAACTACTTTGCCCATGCGGGCCGCGACGGCTCAACTCCTTATGATCGTGCCCAGCGGGCTGGTTATCCCACGGGTGCCGCTGAAAACATCGCAGTACGATCCTATTGGGCAGACCAAGTCAATGCAGCCGTTGCTGAATCACACGACATGCTTTTTCGAAGTGCAGGGCATCGCCAAAATCTTATGAATGACGAAATGCGAGACTTTGGAATTGGTGTTGCAACGGGTAATTACGGCTTTACCAGTGGGACTTTTCCGGTCGTTATGACCACTGAGAAATTTGGTCGCACAACCGGCCCATCTCGATCCGTTACGGGAGTGGTTTATTCGGACAAGATTGTTGACGATAACTTTTACACGATTGGTGAAGGGATGGCCAACATCATCGTTTCTGCAGAGCGATCAACCGGTGAAGTTCATAAAACCACAACAGGTGTTTCAGGCGGCTACGCGCTACAACTTCCTCCTGGACAGTACACATTGCGAGCCTTCAATTCCGCCACCTCTGAATTAGCGGATTTAGGAACGGTGACCGTGGCCAACACAAACATCAAAGTCGACGCCACGCCTGATCAATTCCACGTAGTCAATTCTGGAAACGTCCCAAACCAAGATGATGATGGTTTAGCCCTGCCACCTGAGGCGATCAAGTTTGACTGCAATGCAGATGGCATGGTTTCACCCTCGGACGCCCTGAAAGTGATCGAACATCTTAATCAGCTTGATTCTAGTTATGACCGAACAGTTGACGTAAACAGCGATTCTTTAGTTTCGCCGTTGGATGCTTTGCTTTTGATCAATTATCTCAACTTACGTAGCCACCAGCGTAGCCTCACCAACTCAAGTTTGTTGCCTACTAACAGCAGCGATGTAGACAATCGCGTAAATGGGAGTGGAGAAGGAGTTGCGGCTGACAAAATGGAACTCGATGCGGAACTCGAAAGACTCTCAAACGACGCGGTAAAGGCCGTAAGCGATTGGTTCAAAGATGAGTTTGTAACTGAAGCCGTCAGCGCAAAGTCGGTTGCCTGAAGAAACGCCGGATTAGACCTATCAACCGGTCCAGCACTTCAAGTAATTACACCGGGTTATCAAATTGTGGTCCGACATGGCACGACCTTGTTCGAGTACAGAGCGGCGAAAGGAGGCTTAATACGGTACGCTGGTTATGCGACTGCTTCCGACTATCTTGCTGATCGTGGTCGCGTATGCTGTCCCTGGGATATCGATGCAACATGTCTTGTCGCCATTGATTTGGCAATAGAAGATTTGACGGAACAATTCCACAACTCCGCGAACTGATCTACAGCATGAACGGTAACTACTGTGACTTTTGACTTTAACAACTCGACAATCATGTCAGTACTTTTCGATGTTGCTCAGCAGGATCAGGGATTGCGCCGGCGGCAACTTGAAAGGTTCGCACTTCAATACACACAGCCGCTTGTAACGTTTCTCTGCCGAACGAAACGCCTTGAGCTCGAACAGGCGGAAGAAATCGTCCAGGATTTTTGGCTGGCAAAATTGATTCAACCACCGCCCGAGCAGACCATTGCGGCAAAGCATCTCGAAAAGATGCGTGAAAACGTAAGTACCTCGCCGGGATCATTTCGGAGGTACTTGATGCGGTCGATCGGCTATCACTTCCTGGACAAAATGCGAAGAAATAAGAATGCGCCGGCAAGCCTCGATGCTATGGAAGGTTTTGATGCAGTCACTGAACAGGATTGCCAAGCGTTCGATGCCGCGTGGGCAAACTCTATCTTAAGGACATGCGTTAACGAGGTACATCAGGAATGCTTCAAAAATGACCAGCTCGAAATGTGGCATTTATTCTGCGCACAGATTGTACTGCCAAAGCTCTGGGGCACTCCACCTCCTGGTTATGCCGCGCTAGCAACCAAATTCGCATTCAGCGACGCGCGTTCAGCAGCTAATGCGGTAAGAACGGTAATACGAAAATTTCAAAGTCACCTTAAAGCCCGAGTCTTGGATTACCTGCCGGTTGAACCGTCGGAAGAATCAAATCGAAGCATCGAGCAGGAATGTTCGGCCATCTTGGCGTTGCTTTCAAAGCCGGGTGTGCTAGATAGCAAGTTGTTCACTGACGTAATTAAAAATGTCGACGAGGATCAGCGCCTCGGGTCAGAATCATCATTCCTAAGCATCTCAGTGGTTGAAAAACCATTTCTCACAGAGCCGTCACAGAGTTTATATTCAACTGATGAAGATTTCCACTTCCGATGGCAGCAACTTCTGACAACCACCATCTGCGAGTGGCTAGCTTCCCAATCAGAGCCTTGTGATGCAACACTTACAGCTACATTTAGAGATATGGTTCGTGGTCAGCAACTATCAACCGAGTTGTTACTTTCCATTCGCAACACTGCCAAACGATTGGCTCGCGAGGAACAAGACGAACCGCAGGTCATCCTTGCAATGCTCTACTTGGCGTCTATTGCAAACGGCCAAAGTAACCATGGCACGCTTCTGACCGCTGATCCACCAGAAAAAATTCTTCGACGGATTGATCAAGTCCTTCGCTATCGTTGGCTCGACAGCGACTCAAGACAGCTGTTGTCGCGATTTCAATCAAGTCTTTTGGAATAGCGGATCATTGCGGGCGTGTCGCATCTGAATGCTTGGATTTATCCAGTGTGAACATTGGGTAATTCCGAATTCGCCGAACGACAATACAGCAAACTATTGCTGTTTGCATTCTTGGGCCACTTCATTTGGCCGCATAAAAGAACGGAAAATTCCTGTCTTCGTGCGCCGTATTACAAGTCTAAGCACGTTCTGTAGACAGATGCTGCCCCTCAGGACTGATAGGGCTGGACGCGAGATGATTTCGTAGGTCATTCGTGCCGCGTTCAATCGAAGGATCGAATCCACAGCTTGTTACCCGTTGCAATTACCAACAATTCGATCAGGGCTCTGTCAAAATGAAAATCGCATTCGTCAAATCGTTCGTGGCTTCAATTGCAATCACTCTGTTCACATTTTCAGCTTGCTATGCACAAAAGCGAGTTCCAGCGACGCTGGAGCTAGCACCAAGCTGTCCTCATGCTAAAACTGAGGCAACTGATTTTAGGTCTGCCCATCAATGGCCTTCAACTGTCGTGCGCTCCTCATTGGATGCAATGGTCGAACGGATTCGACCGGAGTTGGATGCCGATTATGCGCCGTTTATTGCGGAACAACACAATGACTTGCAGATATTACAGCAACAGCGAGAACAGTATCGAGTTCAGTTGAATCGATCTAGCTTGCGAGTCCCTCGATCTGACGAAGCATTCAATAGTGCTGCAAGGAGTTGTGCGAATCTTCTGGTACTGATATCAGAAACAGACAGAGACTTGCGCAATATTGAATTGAAAATTGCTAATCTGAAGAAGAAACGTAATCTGAACCTACTCGCCGTTGCCTGGCGTCGACTGACTCAACCACAACGCATCGAGATCCTCGACTCCAACTGCCTTTCCTATTTAGAGAAGACCGAGCTTCTAAAAGTTTGCCTCGTCAGCAGAATCTGTGGGTAGATTTTGGCTCGGGAAGCTTACCAAGTTGGTGATATAAGGCGATTTCGATGGATTTATACTCTTTGAATCCATATGCTTTTCTCATGGTCAATTTGGCTTTGTTGTTAAA
>JANODD010000229.1:0-4396 GCA_031412515.1 Planctomycetia bacterium
TCTAACTTCTAACTTCTAACTTCTAACTTCTAACTTCTAACTTCTAACTTCTAACTTCTAACTTCTAACTTCTAACTTCTAACTTCTAACTTCTAACTTCTAACTTCTAACTTCTAACTTCTACAGCGCAATCACTTCAGAGGGCACGCTAGCTGGAATTACCGACTTGGCATCAGTTGCCCACGAGGGGAGTGCCTGCTGGCGAATTTGCTGCCACCTTGCCTGTGTGGTCGGGCTGAGGCTGGCAGTCCAAGCTGGTCCAATGGCCGGAAAGCGATGAGGAATACCAAACCCAACCAATTCAAAAGCTTCGGTTTCCGGTTGCCAATTCAACATGTCTAAACCAGTTTTGGCTTGAACCGATGGGACGATCCGTTTGCAATACAGGTCGATGCGACACTCGGGCTGCACCGGAAAATGTCGATTCCAAACCATGCTCGTTGCCGCGCGATAGTCCAGTTCCATCGAAGGTGAACCGAATAGCCACGTCCCTACCGGTTTTCGAGCCGGCGAACCAGTCAGAACGGTAATGCCGAAGCTCTTATCTGCTGCGGCTGAACCTTTACGCTCCATCCACGTTTCGAAGGCTTTGTCGGGCCCTTTATAATCGTCTAAAACATAGAGTTCGAGTTGCCCTTCAATCTGCAATTCGTCCAGCATGCGTTTGCTGACTCCAGCCGTATGATCGAAGTAGTGATCGGCCATGCCGGATAGAGGAGTCAACGGTTTCATTGTTTTGATCAGCGGTTGGCGATGATAGTTGACCCACGGAAATGTTGCCCTCGATAATTGTGACACTTTGACCAACTGGTACCGCATATTGTCGGCCGGCTCGGTGGGACATTCGCAATCCAATGGACGTTTCCATTCCCGCGGCGGCATCGTTAGTCGAGCCAGCGGGTCAGGGACAATAGGCAAACGACGATCGCTGGGCAGAATGTGTACTTGAATTCCAAACCGCTTTTGCAGTTCATCTGCCAAGGCTCGCTGAGTCAAGGAATATTTTTTAACCATCGAGTCCAGTTGTTTCTTGGCGTCTGGCAACCACTCATTTAGCATTTGCAACTTGAGCGGACTCACGGAGAGCGCCCTTTGTCGAATGCTCTCCAAAACTTGCCACTCGAGATAGATTGCTTTTTCCAGCAAGTCTGCTGCATCTTCTAGTGCAACTCCGGCCGCGTACGTCGGAGGAAACGCCTGCATTGCCGTCGCTACGGCCTTGGTGATGTAAACAAATGTCAAGAGTTCCTTGAGTCTCAAGTGTGCTTTCAGCAGAGCTTCACCGGCGAGCACTTCTTTCGAGACGTCGGCGTAGGCGATCGTGCCGGTTCGGCATGTTCTGACTGCTGCCCAGGCAGCCCGCAGTCGCTGGTCCGCCTTACGAGTATCGGCTGCCTCTTGGTTGTCTAATAACTCACCCCCAATTGCATGATGCGTAAGCACTAGGCCCATAATTTCGCCGATCAAATGCTGATGAGCAGTGACGGCGTTCATATTGCGAGCCTTCCACTGGCCGAGTGATTGAGCGACCGCATCGGCAGTGCGTTGCTGCTTGGAGTGATCCATCAAGACGACACCCACGTTCAACAAGCACACAACGAGTACTGTCAAGAAGACTGTGGTTGCCAAGTGGGAAAGAGAGAACAGGCCGTCCTCATCGCGATGCAACTCGCCAAAACAACCCTTCGCTCTCAGTATCAACGTGGTCTGGTTCGGCATTATGTTCATCCTTCTTTCGTTGAGCCCGTCAAGGCCGATGTGTCGGAGATGGCTTGCTAATAAATCTAGCAATCATTGAATTTGGAGTTACCAAGTCGTCGCTTCCAGCGGAGCGTAGGGGATGCCGATGTGATCCAAAACGGCTTCCGCCTTCGTCAGCGGCACCCAAGTCTCTGAAGACACCGTTCGATAGTACCCTGTTGCGTTGTGTCCAGATGAAAAGAATGGAGCGAGTACTGAAAACCAAAGCGGTGAATCATATTCGAGCCGTACCCGCAGTCCATCAATACCATCGCACTGTTTCAATTGAACGCTTACTCGACTGGCCTCTGCGATCGAAGCTGCCTTGCCTGAGTAGCGGCGGCTAGCAAAATCCGTGAGCCCGGCCTGTGGCAGAACGGACTCCAGTCCGGAATCTCTGCTGCCCGTGTTTACTTTCGGGCTTGTTGCAAACGGAGACATGTTCCGCACTGCAGCTCGATGCACAATTTGGTCGATCGTTACACCATCCCGCTCGGTCGATCGCTGATGCAGCCACCAAGCTCTTCCTACATGTCCGCAGGATTGCATGGCTGCCTTCACGCTTTGGTGTGAATTGAAAAGCAGGCACAGTTCTACCACTAACAAAATGTAGATAATAAAGATCGGTAACATCAGAACAACGGAAAGAGAGTAGCCAGACCCCCATTGATCGCGGTGAAAGCGTCGAAGCCACCGCATTGCGTTCACTGGTGCCATTTTTAGTTTTCTCCATTCACACGATTTCGCTTACCCTGATCAACCCGTCAGTTCGCTCACTTAAAACAGGGGAACTCCGGAGAGTTGATTTCCATCCACAAAGTAGACATGAATGACCAGCATTCCCAGCTTCAAGAAAGCAAACGTTGCTAAGACGAACGACGCTGTTACTAGCAGCGTGTCTACAGCAGCCGCACCACGACGTGACTTAATTCTTTTACGAGGCACCACAGCTTCCCCCATTCAATTAATAGGTCCACATCACCAAACACACTCCAGCCGCGTAGAAACCGGCCATCGGCAAGCGTGTGCTAGCGCCTAGCGGCTGATTCAATTGCAATCTGGACATCCACTCGTTCGACATTACCAGAGTGCCGCTAGCCGCAAAGCCGCGTGCAACCAGCCATGCAATCACAAAACCTGCGGCCGCTAGATGGGCCATCAAAATACCGGTAACGGCTGGGACCAGTCCCATGAACAAGCCAAGTGAGAGCGCCAATTTGACGTCGCCACCTCCGATGGCCTTCATCTTCCACAGGCCAAACATCATGCTGCCGCACAGCATGCCACCCAGCAGGGAATCTTGCCAGGAAACCGCTGTCGACCAAGCCATCGCCCAAACGACGGCTTGCCACGCTAGGGCCAGCGATACCGCTCCATAGGTCAACCAATTGGGAATGCGGCGGGTCGTCAAATCAAAGTAGGCAGCCGACATCACTACCGAGAGCAATAGAAACGCTGTAAGGTCCTGCAGCCGGTGTGCCCCATAAACCAAAATGGCCGCCATCAGCAAAGCGACCAATACGAAAGTAATGTGTTTTAAAGATGACATCGGATTGATCTCGCAAATTAGCAGGTAATTGGCACAGCTTGCTTCTGGAAACAAGGTCGTAGGTTAGCCTCGGTTGGCTTGAGCAAACCGGAGCAGGCGGCATTCCGCACTGAAAAAAGAGGAGGCTCGTCTTCACGAGCCTCCGTTTCACACGATCCGATCTACTCGCTCGACTCACAATTCGGCTTGCTTAGCCGCCGAGGCCCAATCCACCGGGAATCAACTTGCTGACCAAGCCGCTGACCATGCCCATCAAGCCACCACCTGGTGTGCCATCGTTGGTAACCCCAGTCACCTTGATGACTCCAAGACAAACCATAGCTGCAACAGCTAGGATCATGATGATCTGGATCGACTCCATACCTTCGTCGTCGCGATGAAACTGAGCGGCAACTGTTTTCACTGATTTGAACATCTTCTAAATCTCCGAGGAAAATTCGATGCTTGGACTCGCGTTCTTCGCGAGCCACCCATTATTTGTGCGAGTCACTGTGACTCGCATCCACAATGAGATTCCCAGCCACTGTTCAATGAGACATACGAGTTGTGAAATAATTTGCAAAGTCGCCTTTCGCTCCGCGAAAGTAGCGATGCAATTCGTAACTTTCGCGGAGCGAAAGACGACTTTAGAAACAAAGCCAGGGCCTGAAATTGCCCAACCGAGATCGCGGACTTCTGAAGCCCGCATCAATCCGACTTAGCGGAGGGGTAATGCGCGAGAGTGTCCTATCAAGCAATATTGCTGCCAGCCATAGGACAACGCCCCATCCGGAAGTTGCAAGTGTTTCAAACATGACATAGAAACTTTGGCACTTCTGGCTGACCGCCACCACCTAGCTTGGAGGTCGTCTCACTTTCGAAATTGGCGGCACCGTTTTTATTGCGTTGGTTTGGTCCTATCAGCCGGAACGCGTTAGCGTCCGGTTTTTATCCATTAACCGGACGCTCGTATTCTATAAAGAACAGCCAGTAACAGCCTCCCCCACGCGTTTGGTTGCGGGCGGCGGTCGCAACCAAAACCGGGGGGGGGGTCAGACCTGTGAAAAAATTTCCGCGCACCCGATCGGTTAATGTTGAGTTAGCTTATAAAATCACCAGGTTTGGCCC
>JANODD010000230.1:0-44298 GCA_031412515.1 Planctomycetia bacterium
TTAGTAGGTCGAAACGATCTGTCCGCCGACAAGCACACTCAAGGTGTTAGCGATCATCTGAACAGGAATTCCCATGTCCATGGCACGTTCGCGGTCAATGTTCACTTGCAATTCGGGTTTGCGCATGGAAAGGGTTGAATCAACGTCTACCAGTCCCGGCAACTCCAGCAATCTTGCTTTGAGCGTATCTGCGTACCCAGCCAGTTTGTCGATTTGAGGACCTTGCAAACTGATCTGGAAGATACGGCTGTCACCGTTTGCTCCGCCACCGATCGCAGAAACGTCCGATACCGAGGTTCTTAAGTCGGGATACTCACGGAGAATCTCGCGAGCACGGCGCATCAACTGGAACTGAGTGAAGCCGCGTTCCTCCAGCTCTCGCATCCGAATGTATATCGATCCACGCGTTACATCGCCCTGGCCCTTGGCTGATCCGCTTTCACCGATCGATGTAAAGCGATGTACCACTCCGGGTAGCTTTGCCAGTCGCTCTTCGATCTCAGTGATCACTTTGTTCGTTCGCTCGAGCGTGTAACCTTCCGGAGTAATGAACCCCACTTGGAATTCACTTTGGTCGTCGCGCGGTACCAGATTCGCCCCAAGATTCATGGCAATGGGAACCGTCGAAAGAACAATCAAGACACAGATGCCGATCGTTAACCAGCGATACTTGAGAGCCCATCGCAGGCAACTGCCGTAAAAGGCATCGGTCCAGGTATACAGCCAACCCGATTTCGATTTGGCTTGCCCATATTCGTGCTTCTCGAGCTTGAGGAACCTCGAGCAGAGCATTGGGGTCAGAGTGAACGAAACAAAGAGACTCATCAGAATTGCAAATGCGACCGTCAATCCAAAACTGCTAAAGAATCGTCCGACCATACCACCCATGAACGCGACCGGCACAAAGATCACGACCAGTGAAAGGCTGGTCGCGAGCACTGCCAGTGCGATTTCGCGAGTACCAAGCTTGGAAGCAGTCATTGCATCCAAACCATCTTCTTCCATATGCCGAAAGATATTCTCATGCACCACGACTGCATCATCGATCACGATTCCTATTGCCAGAATCAACCCGAGCATGGTGATGTTGTTCAGCGTAAAGCCCATGTAATGCATGAACAGGAACGTCGGAATGATCGATGTCGGAATGGCAAGCGTCGCGATAACCGTCGTTCGCCAATCACGAATGAAGAGCAAAATCGTAATGCCGACTAGTACCGCAGCCATCATCAAGTGAAATTTCACTTCTTCCATCGATACCCGAATGAATCGCGACTGGTCTTGAGTCAGTTCGACTTTAACGTCATCGGGCAATGATTTGCGAATGCGAGCCAGGCGAACTTGTACCGCATCGGAGATCGCAATCGTATTGGTACCCGATTGTTTTTGCACAAACAAACTAACAGCATTTTGACCATCCAGTCGACTGAGCCCTCGCGGTTCCTCAATCGAATCAACAGCTACGCCGACATCTTTGATTCGAATGGGATAGCCATCGCGATTGGCCACGATCAAGTCATTGAACTTCGCCGAAGATGATACTCGTCCAAGCGTCCGAAGTACCATTTCCCGTTGACCTTGATCGACGATACCTCCGGGCACTTCGAGGTTTTGACTCGCCAACGCCTGCCGGACCTCTTCGATCGAAACTCCGTAGGCTTGCAAGCGTTCGGTATCGATGCGAACGTTGATAGCACGACTTCGACCCCCGGTTAAGAAGACGTTCCCTACACCAGGAACGGTTTGCAGCAATTCTTGAATTTGATGTTTGGCGATCTCCGTAACTTCTCGAATATCGCGCCGTCCCGAGACGCCGATCGTAATAATGGGAGCCGCATCGAGATCGAATTTATTGACCAGCGGAGTTTCCATTCCGTCAGGCAGCTGCCGCACGACGGATGAAATTTTATCGCGAGCTTCTTGAGCGCCGACGTCCCCATCTTTTTCCAGTACGAAGCGAATGATCAGCGTCGAGTTTCCTTCACGCGTGATCGATCGCAACTCGTCGATACCTGAGATCGTGTTGAGGGCCTCTTCAAGCGGCTTGGTGACAGCGCTTTCCATCTCTTCCGCACTCGCACCTGGAAGCGCAGCCGAAACGGAGATGACCGGGAAGTCCACTTTGGGAAAGAGGTCAACGCCTAACTCAAAGTAAGCCACGATGCCTAACACTACTGGCACCGCAACTAGCACCCAAGTAAAGACGGGACGACGAATGCAAATATCCGACAAACTCATTGCTTCTGTCCAAGGGTCGATTGCGTATCGTTCGAGTTGTTCACTTGCTCGGCAGGGTTTGATACAAGAACAGGGTTCTCGTCGGACGCTGGCAACTCTGCCTCAATTTCGCGAATCGTCACCGGCTTGCCTTCCGACAACATTCGTTGGCCGCTGGTGATCACGATTGCATCGGCTGGGAGCGGTGGCGAAGTGATTTCAACCCAGTTATCCGTTTGCTCTCCGACCGTCACGTGGACTTCGCGAGCGACACCTTGTTCGATCAAAAATAATTTGTTGATACCAGCGAACGAATACAGTCCGGCTAGCGGAATCGTGGTCGCTCGTTCGTTAACCGCTATGCTGATCTTCGCCTTGGCAAAGCCGCCGGGCTTGAGCGCACCATCGCGATTGGGCACTTCCACCTCGACTAAGAACGTACGTGTCGAGCGATCGACCGATGGCGAGATGCGAGCTACAGTTCCCTCACTGGGACGATCGTTGGCCGAAGTCATCACGTCAACTTTTTGTCCAACTTGTACAGCGTTTCCATAAGCCTCCGGGACTGCTAAACGCAATTTAAGTGTATCGCCGAGCACAATCTTCATCACCTCGGTTCCGACTCGCAACATTGTCCCTTCGGACACCAGTCGCTGTGACACGCGATAGAACTGATCCGCTTCGTTCGCATACAGTGTTGGACTCGGAGCCAGAATCTGCGTATCTGCTAGTTTTTGTTGAGCGATCGCCAAGTCTGCGTTTTTCAGTCGCACCATAGCTGCAGCGCTCTTCGCAACGAGCAACTGATTCTTCCAGTCCGATTCGAATACAAGTGTCTCGGAGCGAATTTTCTCAAGCTCCTCTAACGCGATCGAATTGGTCGCTCGCAAAGACTGCATACGGTCGTATTGAGTACGAGCGAGTTCATACCGTAAGCGAGCTGAAACAACCATTGGCAACTTTGAAAGATCTTCGGTTTCAGTTGGGACAGCCGTGAACCCGCTCTTGGCCAATTCGGCCTGCAAATTTCGCTCGGCTTGCGATACCGCTAATTTGGCATCGGTGGTATCGATCTCGACCAACAGCTCGCCCGGCTTCACGCGACTCGACAAGTCATGATGAATCTTTACAACTCGCCCTTCGACTTTCGCGCTCAGCGACACTTCCTCGTAACCGTGGAGAGTACCAACCGCTTCAACGGTTCGTTCTACAGGACGATAGCCGACGGGTTCTGCGGTGACTGGCAATGACCCACCAAAGTCTTTTGCCGTCGAGGGGGGAAGCTGAAGTCGATCTTCGCGATCAACCTTTGTAATTGCCATCCACCAACCTGTGCCAAAGGCAACTATCACGAGCATCAACCAGAGCAAAGTGGAAGTCCAAGAGCGCTTGGCGATTGGTTGCTCTGATTTTGATAATTGAAAAGCTATCGTTTCTGTTGGCTCGACGTCCCGCAATAACGCCATTTGTTGAGGTTCCGAAGAAACACCTTCGCGGGCAACTAGCTTGGTAATCAAAACTGTACCTATTTTGCGTTTTCGCATTGCACAAATTCCAACCGGTGTTGGCTGCGACCAGAGTGCAAGTTGAGGACATTATAGTAGAACCCCAAGTTCGCTTCGATTGCGGAATTGGAAACCGACCTAAAGTTACTAGTGCTTCATCCAAAATTAATTTTGGGCAAAGCACTAGCAAGTGTGGCATTTGGCAGCACCAGAGTGCGTTTCTTCGCCAGTTATAGGTCTATAGCGGAATCGCTTGGATCACCGCGACGCTGCCTGCGAATCTGCTCCATCAGTCGAATGATGACCATCGCTTGATTTTGGACCGCTAAAGAAAAATTACCGGCGTCGGCCGCAGCTCGAGCTGTTCGAAAAAGCTCGTCGATAGGCTCCCAATGAATTTTCCATTGACGTTCGATGGCAGCTTCTCGGAGGGCTTTCATCGTGCCCGCCAGGTGTTCGAACAATGCCCGGGTTGCAACTGCGGGGTAACTTCGGTGAGGGCCAGCTCCATAACGAATTTCGGTAGAAGCGGGTTCGTTGCTAGTCCAAAATACTTGAGCGAACCCAGTTGCGAGTGCTATCAGACCGAGCACACAGGTAACGATCGCCAGCGCTCCTAGGCCTGGAATATTTGCCAAAATCAACGCTGCCAGCAGGCAAACCGCTGTTACCACGCCGAGCGCCGCGGAAAATTGCTTCTTCGCACCTCTCCGGTTCACCGACAGGTTTCCTTGGCCGCTAGTCATGATCCGCGCGTCAACCGCTTCGGCGACAATGGCAGTGATATTGTCCGGGCCGCCTCGCAAATTCGAAAGGTCAACAAATAATTGGGCTGCATACTTAGGCTCGAGCGTTCGCATGATCGCGCCGATTTCTTCATCAGTGATCTGTCCACTCAGCCCATCTGAACACAGTAAGAATCGGTCACCTTTTTGAATCGGAAACGGACCTTCCAAATCGATCTGCACGGCAGCATTTGGGCCGAGCGATCGGGTAATCACATTTTTGGGAATGACGCCGCTTCGAGCCGTTTCGTCTGTCACTTCACCGGCCGCTTGCATTTCCCAAACTAGGGAGTGATCAAAGGTCAACTGATAAAGCTTGTCGTCATGCAACTGATAGACACGGCTGTCTCCAACGTGAGCAACCACCGCTCCTTCGGGTAACATGCAAAGCAGACTGCACGTCGTACCCATGTTCCGAAATTCAATATTTGCTTGGCCGCGTCGGAAAATCTCGGCGTTGGACTCCGTTACTGATTTGTGCAGCGCTTCGGCAGGTGCTTGCCCCTGAATCTTGTTGTAAAGATGAGGGATTAGGTCAGTAGCTAGCTTTGAGGCCAATTCGCCCGCGGCATGGGCCCCCATTCCATCGGCGACCACAAACAAATGGCCGTGGGTCTCCCACGCTTGTTTGGATTCCGCAAGATGGACGCTTAGCGAGTCTTGATTGTTCGCCCGGCGCATGCCAACATCCGAGACCACTGCATAATTTACAGTGTTCTTCCAAGGTTCGCGTGGGTCTGGGTTATTTGAGGAGTTTGCCAATTTTTCGATAGCAATCCATGGGCGTATGACGGCGGCTGCCGAAGTGCAGGCGATTATTGTACTTATCGTCAGTCTGGGTAAGTAGCATCTTAGTCTTTTTCCAAGAACAACGTCAGCAATTTTCTACACATCGTGCTTACATTACGGTTTTGCAATAAAACTGCTCGGGTTTTCCGCCTTTAAGCAAGAAGCAACCACTTTGCCGCCAAAAGGTATCTAGCCAAAAGGTATCTCGCGTAAAACGCCTCTTTTGCCCTAGCGATCGGTACTTTTACGTCTCTATACTCCGCCATGAGTATTGGGCTGTTGTGAACTGGGCAAGAAGGTGGTTTTTCTAGGAACCGAATGCAAGTGTACGTTTCCCCAAAAACTCGAAATCGACGGTACACACTTGGTCTGTGGCTGGTTTTGGTACTTTTTCTCCAGTTGAATTCGGGTTGCTTGCGGCGGCGTATGACCGTTCGCACCAATCCACCGGGTGCTCAGGTTTATGTTGATCGCCAGTCAATTGGCACCAGTCCCGCGTCTACGTCTTTCCTTTATTATGGACCGCGTCATATCGAAGTCGTCGCGGACGGCTATCGGACTGAGAAAGTGCTTCGCAATCTGAGTCCCCCCTGGTACCAGCTTCCACCGCTTGATTTCTTCACCGAGACGCTTTGGCCGGGTGAAATCCGCGATGAAAGAATCATCGATATCACGATGACGCCCGAACAACCGCTGGCCAGTGAAGAGCTCAACGCACGCGCTAACACGCTGCGACTGCAAGCCGCTCAAGGTATGGCGACCGGCTTGCCGCCGACCGTTATCATCAATCCGAACGTAACGACAGTTCAACCAGGCGCGGTCTACCCGACTCAGCCAATACCTGCTCAACCTGCCTCACCTAGCGATGAACCTGTGCTTCCGCCTTGGCGTCCAGGTCAGCTTCTCCGCAACTTTTTCCAACCTAACGGCGAACCAGTTCAACGCATCCCCGAAACGAGCGGCAGTTATCGCCCATCACTTGGTCAATGAGCCGTCGGCGCTAGCCGCGGGTCTCGAAGTCGGGCGGTTAATTTACGCAATGTCTTTCCAATGACGGTGTCGCTTTTGACTCTGCAATTAAAGAGGACTAGTTGTCATTTTCGACTACTCCTTCGAAACCCGCGGCTAGCTAGCGCCGACGGCTCACTGTCATAACAGCCTTGATCGCCTCGCTATCCCATGCGATTCAGAAACGCGAAACTAAGGCTGCAACTACTTTACATCAAGTAATTTGATCAGCCCGATGACGAAGGCAACGGCATAAAAGAACGCGCCAAAACCAGTGCCAAGAATCAATCGAATTCGGGCGTCTTGAAATTCTGTCGCTAACCGCCCGTGCGGCGAAAAGCTATTTGGCGAATGCAGATCAGCAAACATCGAATCCAATTTCGTCCAGTTTGCAAGTCGATATGCATAGTAGGGCAGCATAAATGGCATCGGAATGGCGCAGCAGCATAAACTAGTGACTAACAGCCACGGCATAAGCTCCGCGTCCGATACGAGAACTCTCGCCCAGTTTGCATCCGCCTCATTCAAATCAAGGTTGCGCTGAGGATCGTTCGATTGCGCGCTCAGTGGTGGCGCGTAGGGATTCAGTTCCGTTTCGCCAGATTGAGGCTCAGGAGCAGGGGTTTGTAAATCGCTCTCTGCTTCTAACTCGATCTGCGTGCGCAAATGCCGCTGAAGTTGCAAATGGTAACCGCATTGTACGCAGAGAATCGCATTGCTTGCCAAGCTTGCGTCGCATTCTGGACATGTTTTGATTAGACTGGATACTGCTTCGCTCAATCTTCAACTCTCTCGTAAAGCATTGATTTGAAGTTTCGATTGTACTGTGAATGCATCAAGTGCGATTTGGACATCGAAAAACCGTTTGGCTATCAAGATGAAATCCGGCTTTGTCTCTGTTTTTGTGATGTACTTTTCGTTCGCACTCGCCAACGGCCAAGTCGTGGATGCGCAAGTTACGAATAACCAAGCGAGTCGCATCTACATTGCCAACGACGATCACACGGACTACATGTGGACCGCCAATGCAGACACCTATTCGAAGGTGTTTGTGGACATGATCGATTGGCATCTGAATCTGGCAGACCAAACGGCAAACAATCCTTCTGCCTACCGAAACCGTTTTAATTGCGATGGCAGTTACTGGCTATGGAACTACCAACAGAAGAAAACACCTCAGGAATTTGCCCGCCTCATCAACTGTATCAAAGACGGAACGATTAGCGCTCCGCTGAATACGCTTGTCTCATGTTATGGTGGTCAGCCAGCAGAGGCTGTGCTGCGTGGGATGTACTACTCCGGTCGGCTTGAACGTAAATACGATTTGCGATTTCCGCTCGCAGTTGCAATGGAGAATCAAACCTTGCCACTTGGGCTTTCATCGCTGTTCGCAGGTGCGGGTGCAAAGTACTCGTGGCGTGGCGTATGTGGTTGTGCAACCAAAATGAACACTGATCGGCTGGCCTCGCGACCGCACGAGATTTATTGGTGGACGGGTCATGACGGCCAACGTGTTTTGTTGAAATGGCATTCGTTGGATATGTCCAGGAAGCAACCGAGTGGTGGCTACGGAGAAGCCTTTGATCCGACTGCAGCGATTAATTATCTCGACTCAGATCCTACCTTTCTCAGTCGCTACCGCGGGGCAGGGATGTCTGGCCCCTATAGCGTTCGCGCGGCGTTTGGTTTTGGCTGGGATGCACTGGATCGCAAGACCGGCCAGCCCTACGCGCCCGATCCAGCGACCTATCCCGTCGTTGACCATTTCCATGACATCGCTCAGCAACAGAGCAACGCACAACGTCAGGTCATTGTCTCCAATGAAAAGGACTTTTTTGAAGATTTTGAAAACAGTCATGGTCAATCGCTGCCCAGTCAAACGGTTACCTATGGCAATGAGTGGGATCTATACTCGTCGTCCATGTCAGAGACGTCCGCCCGCGTTAAACGCGCCGTTGAGAAACTTCGCACGGCCGAACTGATGGCAACACTGGTCAGTTTGCAAGATCCGGATTTTACCCAGCCTTTCAATGCCCAGCGCGATGAGGCCTTTGTAAACATAGGCCTTTACTGGGAGCATAACTGGACTGCCGATGGACCAATCTCTCGGCAGCAGCGAGCAAACTGGCAAGAAATGGTCGCACGAAATATTGAATCCTATGTGGATGCAATCTATTACAGTGCACGGGATCGACTCGACGACATGATCGCTAAACCCAACGACTCCCAAAGGTTCTTCGTTCTCAATCCGCTCAGTTGGTTACGAACCGAGCATGCCGACATCCCCTACACCGGTGATGAGAACGTTCATGTTCGCGATCTAACGTCTGGGCGGGATGTTCCCCACCAGTTTTGTCAGTTCGGTGACCAGCGATTTCTTCGCATTCTAGCAACTAATGTCCCAAGCGTTGGTTACAAAGTTTTTGAGATTCAACCTGGACCAGGCAGTGCAACGACAGCCAAAGCTGCGACTTTCAACACTGCAACATCCATTCTTCAAAACCCGCGTATGCGTTTGTCTATTGAACGCGATGGTTCAATCAAGAGCTTTGTGGATAGGGACAGTGGCAATATTGAGCTTGCTGCAAACATTGACGGTCTGTGTCTGAATGATCTCGCTCCCTCTGCGAGCGATGGTGCGGCACTGGAAGTCGAAAACAATGGACCAGTATCCACGACGGTCCGCGCTCGTAGTCAAGCCGGATTGAATCATGAAACAACCATCACGGTCTATTACAACTCAGCGCGAGTTGACGTTGAAAACTTAGTCTTTCAGAACTTTTCCAATCCTCGATTCTGGACCTTTAGCTTTGCAGTCGATCAACCTGCAGTCCGTACCGAGGAAGTCGGAGCGGTGAACTTAAATAAACTCAAGGCAGACGGCGGTGCCTATGCTGATAGCCACGCGCGCTATGACTTTCTAACAGTAAACCACTTCGCTGACATTACCGATGGCACGGATACTAAAGGAATGACGATTTCCAATCCGGACCTAGCCTTCGGAAAGCTCGGTCATAGCTCCCACACATCTCTCGATACCTCAACACCGCAATTGAGTATGCTCGCCGGCGGTCAAGTCGATGGTGCAAATCTTGGTATCACTGGGCAGAATGGGAACAATCAATTCTTGCAGCGGTTCGCGTTGCGTCCCCACGGTGCATATAATCAAACGGCAGCAATGAAGTTTTCCCTCGAGCATCAAAACCCTCTCATTGCGATCGCCATTCCTGCCATATCTAGTGGTGCCTACCCTGAGACCAATTACTCACTGCTCAGCGTAAGCGATCCAAATGTTCTGTTGTGGGCCGTAAAGCCTTCCGAAGAGGGCATTCGCAACGGCATGATTGCAAGGTTCTGGAACGTATCGCATGTTTACACAATGACCGATGTCACCGTAAATCCAGTGGTATCCTCGATCTATCGCACAACCCATATCGAAACCAACGTTGAACCAGTCGCTCGCACCAACGGTCGTTCATTTTCGGCAACCTTCAACAAGCAGCAAATGCAAACTTATCGATTGAATCTTCGCTGATCCAGTATGAATTGTAGCTGTTTTCGTAAGAAACCAGTGCTAACGGTTGACTGCTCTTATGCAACCGGTTTCTCACGAAACCAGCTACCTTGCTGACTCCGCCGCACATCGTCCTCGATGTTGCCAAGCAAAAACGCTTCACAGCGTTGTCCTAGAGTGTATATTGAGCCGACTTTAGCCAATCCCTCTTGCTAGAACCGCTCAACATGACTGCCAATCAAGGTCCCTATGCTCCCCCAAAATCCGTCGGCGAAGCGCCGCAATTGGCATCGTTCAGTGCAGTGAGCGGCATCTGGATTGTTGTCATTCTGCTCTTCCCAGTTGCAGCACTGAATTATCTTGATCGTCAAATGCTGGCGGCTATGAAGACATCGGTCATGACGGACATCCCAAGCATCGGACTGGAAGCGAACTGGGGCTTTTTGCTCGGCTCGTTCAAGTGGGTTTACGCGGCGCTCAGTCCCATTGGTGGCTACATCGCTGACCGCTTCAGTCGCCGCTGGACCATCATCACTAGTTTGTTCGTCTGGTCCGTTGTGACCTGGGCGACCGGACATGTACATACGTTTGAACAGTTGCTCGCCACCCGCGCGCTCATGGGTATCAGTGAAGCGTTTTACATCCCAGCGGCTCTTGCGCTCGTCGCCGATTTTCACACCAGTCGAACGCGGTCTCGCGCTGTCGGCATTCACCAAATGGCAATCTATGTTGGCGTGATGATCGGTGGATTTAGTGGCTACGTCGCCGACAGCCCCGACCTCGGCTGGCGCTGGGCTTTCGGAGCTGCCGGGATCGTTGGTGTGCTTTATTCGATCCCGCTGATGTTCGTACTCCGCGATGCACCGCGCAACTCAAGTAACACCACCAACCCAAGCGGCGCAAGACCTTCACCGTTTGCCGCCATCTGCGAACTCCTCTCCAATCCATCGTACATATTGTTAGTGCTTTACTTCACCCTCCCCGCGATGGCCGGTTGGGTCGTGAAAGATTGGATGCCAGCGATATTGAAAACGCAGTTCGGCATTGGGCAAGGCATGGCCGGCGTTTCAGCAACACTCTTTGTCAACATCGCTGCACTTTTCGGCGTCATCTTCGGCGGTTTACTTGCCGACTACTGGATGCGAAAAACGATTCGCGGCCGCATCTATATGAGCGCTCTGGGTATGCTCTGCATCATTCCTGCGTTGTTCGGTGTTGGAAACGCTGCGACGCTGTCGATTGCGGTCGCCTTCTTAGTTCTCTTTGGCATCGGTTGGGGCTTTTTCGACTGCAACAACATGCCCATCCTTTGTCAGATCGTTCGCCCTGAACTTCGTGCGACCGGCTATGGGATCATGAACTTGGTCAGCATCAGTTGCGGTGGCTTTGCCGACTGGGGGTTTGGTTCGCTACGTGATCTCAATGTACCGCTGAATATGATCTTTGGAGTCTTTGCAAGCGTCGCACTCATTTCGGCGGTGCTTGTGTTGCTGATCCGGCCTCGTGAGAACTTACAGCGGTAGACTTTGTTCTCATGGCAGTCGGGTTACGGCGCGTTCTCGGTCAGCCATTCTAACCGAGATGGTGTTGACGCTTACATTCGAGGTCAGGCTAAACGCCTCGAAACAATCACTTTCCAAGATGAGTTTCGAGCTATTTGCAAAAGGCACGAAATAGAAATTGATGAACGATATGTCTGGGAGTGATTATAACAAACGGCCGGGCCTTTGGCCCTCCTTGGCTCGTCGTACATCGTGTCCCAGGCCTTTAGCCTGGGCTAGGTTAATCACTGGGCCTTTGGCCCGAGGCATCCAAGCGTCTCAACTAACGAGCAAACTGCAAACATTGCTCTTGAATGAACGGGCCAAAGGCCTAGAAGTTTGCCTAGCCCAGGCCAGCGGCCTGGGAAGTGGGTTTGATAGCGTAGGTTAGGGCCAAAGGCCCGGCCGTTTAGACGTTAGCTCGACAACGCCACTCGCAAGAATGAGCGCTACGCTTGCCAGCCGCCGAGCCTGCTACGAAGTGGGCGTTGTAGCACATTGTCGGGCCAAGCCAAGCACTACCGGGTGCGTTGAGTTATATTGGCTGCACGGTTCTGTTCGTGGATAACCCTCACTCTACAAGATGACCAGTTAAGGCGTGGCTAGATGAAAATCAATCGGTACGAAGATTCTCACGGAAAAATTCAATTCGGTTGTGTGCATGGCGATTCCAAAGTCACTCGTTTGTCCGGCGAATTGTTCGCTGGTTTTAGCGATACTGGCGAAGCTGCCGATGTCAAACAACTGCTAGCGCCGCTGGTTCCAGTCGACATCATCTGTATTGGGTTGAACTATCGAAAGCATGCCGCTGAAGGGAATTCACCGATCCCCGAATTTCCAGTCGTATTCATGAAGAATATCGGTACGCTGCAGGATCCCGGAAAACCGATTGTTCTGCCTCGCAAACTCCGGAGCAACTCTGTCGACTATGAATGCGAACTGGCGGTGGTGATTGGCAAGCGTTGCCACAACGTCTCCAAAGCCGACGCGCTCAAGCATGTTTTCGCTTACACGTGTGCGAATGACGTTAGCGCTCGCGATTGGCAAAAGGATTTCGGTGGCAGTCAATGGTGCCGCGGCAAGACCTTTGCAACCTTCTGTCCACTTGGACCGCACATGTTGACCGCTGATGAGATCACCAACCCCAACTCGCTAAAAATCAGAACAATTCTCAACGGCGAAGTCATGCAGGACTGGAGCACCGACGACATGATCTTCGATGTACCAACGTTGATCGAGTTCTTGAGCGGCAGCACGATCCTTTTGCCGGGTACAGTGATACTTACCGGCACTCCGCACGGCGTCGGCGCAGCCCGAAAACCACCGGTGTTTCTAAAAGACAAAGACACTGTTTCTATTGAAATCGAACGCATCGGCACTTTGACTAATCCAGTGATCGATGAGGTCGTCTAAAGTGAACACTCAAAGCGGCTTAGTAAGTAGCATGTCACGCCACCTGATTTTTTTTGCGATCACTTTCTTTGCGATAGCGTGCGAGTTACAGGCATATCAATCCACAGAAGCCGAGTTAGCCACCCGAATTGAAAATCATGTCCGTCCAATTGTTGCTGAACATTGCAAGGAATGTCATTCGCCAGAACTTGCCGAAGCGGATATCGATCTGACCGAGTACAAATCGCTGACGGACATTCAACGCAACTTGCTCGTTTGGCAAAAGGTCGCTGAAATGCTCGACAGCAATCAGATGCCGCCCAAAGATTCAAAGCAACCTACTGAATCGCAACGAAAAGAACTTCGCAGTTGGCTGGCTGACATGTTGACAGTTGAAGCTCGACGGACAGCGGGCGATCCAGGACCGGTTGTGTTGCGCCGGTTAAACAACGCCGAGTACACTTATACGCTTCGCGACATCACAGGCGTCAAAGACTTACAACCTGCAAAAGAATTTCCAGCCGACGGCGCAGCAGGCGAAGGCTTTACAAACGCAGGCAATGCGCTCAGTATGTCGCCAGCACTGTTGTCTAAATACTTGGAAGCGGCAAAAGATGTCGCATCACATGCGGTACTTTTGCCCGACAGCATTCGATTTTCACCTTCGCCAACGCGTCGCGATTGGACCGAAGAACTGCTCGCCAATATTCGGCAACTCTACGCGCGCTATTCAGCCAAAGAAGGCGAGACGCAAGTCAATCTTCAAGGCATTGTTTTTGAAACAAACGGCGGAGGCCGACTTCCAGTAGATCAGTACCTGCTCGCCACGCTGGAAGAACGGGACGCGCTGAAGTCTGGATCAAAGACTATTGATGCGGTCGCCAAGGCGCATGGATTAAGCCCAAAATACTTGAACTTGCTGTGGACCGAAATGACACAGAAGCAATCATCCCAGTCACTGCTGCTGGATAAGCTGCGCACTCAGTGGCAGAAGGCTGGGCCGAAAGATGTCACCGCGCTCACGACCTATATTTCGCAATGGCAAAAAACACTGTGGCGATTTTCGAGCGTTGGTCATATCGGCAAAGTCAATGGACCCAAGTCTTGGCTCGAACCAACCAATCCGATGGCTGCTCGTCATGAAATACGAGTCAAGCTGCCCACTGCTGAGCCGAGCAAAGATGTATCGATCTATCTGGTTGCAGGGGACGCTGGAGACGGCAACGCAGATGATTTTGCAGTTTGGGAGCGACCGCGATTGGTGGCACCGGGTCGAGCTGATTTGTTGCTAAAGGATGTTCGACGTGTAACCAGCGAACTGCATCTAGCACGCGATCAAATTTTTCGCGACGCCGCAAAGTGTTTGGCCGCTGCAAACGAAGTCAGCAACAACGGCGAAGCGATTGACACCGCAGCCTTGGCTGAAAAATACAAAGTACCAGCAACTTCACTGCAAGCGTGGTTCGACTATTTGGGAATCGGAACTCGCGGTCCTGTGAAAATCGACGCGCTGCTCACTCGCACTATAACCAGCACATCGAACTACGATTTCATTCAGGGTTGGGTTGGCGATGACGCATTGAGCGTCGTTGCGAACTCGTCCGATCAAGCCGTTCGGATTCCTGGCAACATGAAACCCCACAGCATTTCAGTTCACCCCTCGCCGAGTTTGCAAGTCGCCGTCGGCTGGCAGTGCCCTGAAGCAACTTCGGTAACTATCGAAGGCTCTGTGCAACATGCTCATCCTGAATGTGGAAACGGAGTCGCTTGGACGGTCGAACTGCGCCGAGGCAACACGCGACAACGCTTGGCAGTCGGTACATCCCAAGGTGCACGCGGCGAAAAATTTGGGCCGTTCAACGGTGTCGCTGTTCGAGCTGGTGATATCGTTGCCTTGGTGATTAGCCCACGCGATGGGAATCACTCCTGCGACCTGACCGCCATCGAATTGACATTGAAGAACGACAAGCAAACATGGAATCTCGCTGACGATGTTTCACCTAACATCCTAGCCGGTAATCCGCACGCAGATCAGTTTGGTAACAAGCAGGCTTGGCACTTTTATAGCGAACCGACACAAGGCTCGTCCGATCATGTGATTCCCGCCAGCTCGTTGCTAGCCCGCTGGCAATCTACAAGCGATTCGAACGAACGTGTGCGACTTGCAAACGAGTTACAAAAACTGTTGGCTCCCGATTCGATCCCTGCGGATACTGTTGCGTCGGACTTGGCACTATTGCAACAGTTGAAATCGCTCAGTGGCCCGTTGCTCGCTGCTTCGATGAAGTCCCTGGTCGCTGAGTCGGCTTCTTCCAGTAAAGCCACGAGTAGCTACGGGCTGGACGAGTCGCTATTTGGAAAACATCCACAAGGCGGTCCAATCGATCCGGGTAGTTTGTGTGTCAAAGCCCCGACTTACATCGAAGTAAAATTGCCCGCTGATTTAGTAGCTGGATCAGAACTGGTTACTGCCGGCTCGATCCATCCTGGCTCAAGCGAAAAAGGAAGCGTCCAGTTTGCAATATTGACCGAGAAACCAGCCGAGCTTGCCGGACTACAAGCAATTGCAGTGACTGAGCAAGTGAAAAACGGCGTGTGGACTTCGAACAATCGCAGTATCGCGATGTCTTCGCCCATCGTTGTGGCAGATGCAAGTCCCGCCCGCGATCGCTTAACGGCTTCGTTCGATGCATTCCGGCAACTGTTTCCTGGTGCACTGTGCTATACAAAAATTGTACCGGTTGACGAAGTTGTCACGTTAACGTTGTATTATCGCGAAGACGAAATGCTGCAGCGATTGATGCTGAGCGATGCAGAAATTTCGCAACTAAATCGTTTGTGGAACGAGTTGCATTTTGTCAGCCAAGAGGCTTTCCTGTCGGTCGATGCCTATGATCAGTTGTGGCAGTATGCGACTCAAGACGCTGATCCATCGGCCTTCGAACCACTTCGCAAGCCGCTGCTAAAGCGGGCGGAGGAGTTTCGGGCCGAGTTGATTGCCGCTGAGCCTTCGCAGATCGACGCGGTGTTGAAGTTCGCTGCACAAGCCTACCGCCGTGCACTGTCCAATGCGGAACAAGCACAGCTTCGCAAGCTTTACGCTGAACTGAGAAACGATGAGTTGCCACACGACTCGGCGCTGCGAATGCTGCTTGCACGCGTGTTGATTTCGCCCGCTTTTCTATATCGGGCTGAAGCAGGTGATCTATCAGAGGCAGGAACTGGGACGATTCCAAGTCGCAAGATTACCGACGAAGAACTCGCGACTCGCTTGAGTTATTTCTTGTGGTCCACAGGGCCGGACGAGCGACTGCGAACGTTGGCAAAAGAAAAGCGTTTGCATGATCCCGAAGTGTTGTTGAATGAAACACGTCGCATGTTGCCAGACGAGCGAGTGCGCCGACTGGCGACCGAGTTCATGTGCCAGTGGATTCAGATCTATGATTTTGATTCGCATGATGAAAAAAGTGAAACTACGTTTCCTACTTTTCATGATTTGCGAGGCGCGATGTATGAAGAAGCCATTCGCTACTTCGCGGATCTGTATCAACGAGACGGATCGATACTGGAACTCCTTGACGCTGACCACACTTTTGTAAACGGTTCACTGGCAAAGCATTACGCGTTGAACTCAGCCGAGGGCGATTGGCATCGCGTCGAAGATGTACGGTCAAAAGGTCGTGGTGGTATTTTAGGGATGGCAGCCACGCTTTCAAAACAAGCTGGCGCATCGCGCACTAGTCCAATCCTGCGTGGCAATTGGATCAGCGAAGTGCTGATCGGTGAGAAACTGCCCAAGCCTCCCAAGAACGTGCCTCTGCTTCCCGAGACTGTTCCGGGTGGATTGACTGAGCGACAACTTATTGAGCAGCACAGTGCCGATCCGGCGTGTGCCAAATGCCATGCAAGAATCGACCCTTTTGGTTTTTCGCTCGAGAACTTTGATGGCATCGGTCGTTGGCGCAGCGGCCCGGAGATCAACTCGATGACCGCGCTGGCCGACGGCACTGAACTTGCGGGCTATGAAGGACTCAAGTCCTACTTGTTGAATGAGCGTCGCCGAGATTTTGTTCGTCAGTTCTGCAAAAAGTCACTGGGTTACGCACTCGGGCGCGCCGTGCAGTTGTCTGACGAGCCGTTGCTTAAAGATATGCAAGAACGTTTGGAAGCTAACAATTATCGCGTTAGCATTGTGATCGAAAGTATCGTAACCAGCCCGCAATTTCAACGAGTGCGCGTTGAGTAAGCTGTGATCGAAAGGTGAATGTGCAAGTTAAGTAATATGATCAAAGGTGATGAAGGCTCTGCAAGCGAACTAAGTCCCCATGCCGACTTGGATGCCATTCTTGAGGGTATAGAAGACATGCGAGCGGGGCGTTCGCGGCCAATTGATCAAGCGAGAATTGATGATCGTGCAGCACTTGTTGCGAGTTTTGGTGAAGATAGACGTAACGAACCGCGACAGTTGTAAAATGTAACCGTTCGCTTGATAATAGGGGAAACCCTCCCACCTCAAAGGCCTGCCATGCAAACCTACCACTTCTCTCGTAGAACTTTACTTCGCGGCGTCGGCATAACAATGGCTCTGCCATGGCTGGAGTCGATCTCAGCTTGGGCAGCGGATACAACTGAACCAGCCGTCGCACCCATTCGCACGGCAGTCCTCTTCTCCGGCAACGGATTTCATAGTCAACAGTGGTGGGCCGAAGGCGAAGGCGCAAACATGGAGCTCGGCGAAGTGCTTGCACCACTTCGCGAACATCGCCAGAAGATGCTTTTCATTCGCGGCTTGTATAACGCCGAAGCGTTGAAAGGTAACATCCATTCCTCTCAAACCGGCAATCTGCTTTCCGGTGCACCGCTGGCTTCAGGTGGCGAGATTCGTTCCGGTACAAGCTTCGATCAACTTATCGCACAGCATCACGGCAGGCAAACCAAAGTTCCGAGTTTGGTGCTGGGCTGTGAAAAATCGAATCCGTCGGTTCACAAAAACTATTCGATGCTTTATAGCTCGCACATCTCTTGGTCGTCGCCGACCAGCCCCACGCCGCTGGAACTGTATCCATCACTGGCTTTCGATCGACTGTTCAAAGACGATGCACAGCGCGGCGATGAAAGTGTACTCGATGCGGTACTCAGCGAAGCCAAAGACCTGCGACGTCAGATCAGCACTAGCGATCAACGCAAACTCGACGAGTACCTCGACTCGGTCCGCGACGTTGAACAGCGGATCGAACAAGCGGGCAATCGTGGCGAACTGCAAGGTTATCGGCCCGTTCTAGACAAACCAAACATTCCGCGTCCGGCTGATGGAATTCCGCAAGACATCGCCGATCACATGCGACTAATGTGCGACATCTTGGTGCTTGGTTTCCAAACCGATACGACTCGCGTTTGCACCCTGAAGCTCAATAACGATCACTCTTCGCTCAGGTTTCCGAACTTGAACGTCGACTACATGATCCACCATCTGCTGTCCCACTCGGATACGGCGGATTGGTTGAAGGTCAATCAGTTTTTTATTCAGCAACTTGCCTACATCGCAAGTCGGCTCGATGCGATCCAGGAAGGTGAGCGGACGTTGCTCGATAATTCGATGCTGCTCTACTGCTCGAGCATGCTGAATGGTGGCCACGACGCGACAAAGCTGCCTGTTGTGTTTCTCGGAGGGGGCGGTGGCAAGATCAAGGGCGGTCGCGTTCTGGATTATCTCGATAAACCCGATAGGCAGATGTGCCGCTTGTACTTGTCCATGATGGACAAAGTCGGGATTCGCCCCACAAACTTCGGCGATGCAACCAAACCGCTCGAAGAAGTTTGATTCGAACTGAATTACCGCTTTTCGGCGAGTATTCCACGGCATCGCTTTCGAGTATGCTGTCTGGTTACTGGAAATCCGACAACCCGCCGGACCGGCATACGGGCATAAAGTTCATCCAACCGCTACATCAACTAACCATTAGGAGAATTTCGATGACTCAAAAAACGAAACAAGTTCATCGGCGACGGTTTTTGAAGACCACGCTATCGGCGGCCGGGGCGGCTATTTCGCTGCCAACGATCATTCCAAGTTCTGCGCTTGGACGTGACGGTGCGGTAGCCCCCAGTGAGCGAGTGGTTGTTGCTGGCATCGGCATTGGCAATCGTGGTACCTACGATTTAGGTTGTTTCCTTGAGCAGAGCGATGTTCAGTTCGTTGGCATCTGCGACATCAAAGAAGCCCAACGTACCAAAATCAAGAAGATGGTGGACGAGAAGTATGGCAATCAATCTTGTACGATGCATACCGACTTTCGCGAACTATTAGATCGCAAAGATGTCGATGCAGTGTTGATTGCAACTGGACCAAACTGGCACTGCACGATGGCCGTCCAAGCGGCTAAAGCGGGCAAGGACATGTACTGCGAAAAACCTTGTACAAAGAACATTGCCCAGAGTTTGATTCTGCGCGATACGATGGAACGAACCGGTCGAGTTTTTCAAGCGGGTACGCAGCGCCGCAATCTTCCACACTATGCGTTCGCATGTTACTTGGCTCGCACGGGTAAACTCGGCAAGATGAAACGCGTCTACGCTCATCCAGCTGGTATGCAGGCGATGACCAGTGGTTGGTTAACGCCTGAAGAACTTCCACCCAAAGAATCTGTTGACTGGGATATGTATCTGGGACCAGCCGCTTGGCGACCATTCAATAAAAAGAACCTTGATGGTTTTAACTTTGAAAAAGGTGGCGGCCTGGTTGGTGGTGGTGTGCTCGAATGGGGTTCACACTGCGTCGATCTTTGCCAATGGGCAGTGAACGATTGCCCACCGCCAATCGAATACAACGCGAAAAAAGACGGAGAGTTGGTCGCACGATATGAGAACGGTATCGAGTTGGTGTTCCGCGAAAAAGGTTGGATTCCACTGGGTTCATGTCCAGTTCGTTTTGAAGGCGAGACCGGCTGGGTTGAAGCTGGCGATAGCGGCAAACTAGTATTGAGTTCGCCTGAGTTGCTAGCCGGCCGAACCGTAGATGAAATTGGCGGCTATCCAGCCACGTACCACGTTCGCGATTTTCTTGACTGCGTTAAATCGCGTGGCAAGCCTAAAGGTAACGCACTGGCCGCATGCAACGCGCACATTGCTTGCCATGGCGCGAACATCGCATTGTTCTTGGATCGTCAAGTGAAATTGGATCTCAAGACTCACACATTTATTAACGACGATGCTGCTAACCGCCTGCGCTCCGAAGCGCTTCGCGAGCCATGGCGGATTTAATCCCCAAAGCTTAACGCATGCTTACAGGGCGTCATCCCCCTCGCTAACGCCTTGGGGTTGGTGAATAAAACAAACACATCCAATTTAATATAAGAAACCAATTATGAAAAAACGTTCTCTCCCTACAATACTATTTCTCGCAGGTTGGGCGCTGATGTCGCTCGCCTCAAGTCGCGTTGGCGTTTGCCAAGTTGCCACGATGGAAAAGGAAAGCGATCTGCTCGGCATTCTCACTGGCGATGCGCCGGGCGCCGACAAGGCCATGGCTTGTAAACGCCTCGCCGTTTATGGCTCAGAGGCTGCCGCACCTGAGTTGGCAAAGCTTTTAGGCGATGAAAAATTAGCCTCCTGGTCGCGAATCGCGCTTGAAGCCATTCCTGGTACAAAAGTTGACGAAGCATTGCGCGGCGCTATTGGATCGCTGCAAGGCAAGTTACTGGTCGGAACACTCAACTCGATTGGTGTTCGCCGCGATGCTGCCGCAGTCGACACATTAAAAACTCGCTTGCAAGACAAAGATGCGGATGTGGCTTCAGCTGCTGCAGTTGCTCTTGGAAAAATCGGGAACGCCGCCGCTTCCGACGCGCTTCGTCAGTCGCTTGCCAAAGCGCCTGAAGGTGTTCGCTCGGCCATCGCTGAAGGTTGTGTCTATTGCGCTGAACGATTTATGGCCGATGGCAATGCAACGGAAGCGGTCGCCATCTACGACGAAGTTCGCAAAGCCGACGTACCAGCGCAGCGCGTTGTTGAAGCCACTCGCGGAGCAATTCTTGCTCGCAAGGCCGACGGTATCCCCTTGCTTGTCGAACATCTCAACTCACCCAAGAAAGAACTGTTCAACATTGCACTCGCGGCAGCGCGCGAAATGCAAGGCCGCGATGTCGATAAGGCGCTTGCGAATGAGCTGGCAAAGGCCAAGCCAGATCGCGCTGCACTTGTGATTCAAGCGATGGCAGATCGCAAGGATACCGTCGAGTTGGCCGCAATTCTGAAGGCAGCTAGCAGTGGTGAACAACTCGTGCGTTTTTCAGCTATCAATGCGCTCGGTCGAGTTGGCGATGCTTCATGCGTTCCGACGTTGATTGAAATCGCAAGTGACACCGATACCGTGTTGGCTCAGAACGCCAAGACCGCTTTATCGGAGTTGCCTGACGCGAGCGTTAGTCAAGAAATTCTAGCTCGGTTGCCCAAAGCGACTGGAAAATCATTGGTTGCACTAATTGAAGTCGTCGGTCTACGACGTATCGAAGCAACCGATGCGCTGATCAAGGCGCTCGACAATGCTGACGAAACGGTTCGCAGTGCGGCTCTCACTTCGCTGGGTTCAACTGTTCCGGCCAGCAAGATGTCGGTTTTGATCTCGCAAGTTGTTGCGCCAAAGCACGCAGAAGATGCCGATGCGGCCAAGCAAGCTCTCAAGGCAGCCGCCGTTCGCATGCCCGACCGCGAAACCTGCGCTGCTGAAATCGTAAGTGCTCTCAAAGGTAAAAGCGCAGCCACTCAAACGGTACTTCTCGACATTCTCGCTGGCGTTGGAGGCACCAATGCGTTGAAGGCTGTTGGTGAAGCGGGGAAGAGCTCCGATCCCGCTTTGAAGGATGCCAGCAGCAAGTTGCTTGGTGACTGGATGACGATCGACGCTGCTCCTGTGTTGCTCGATTTGTCGACAACTGGTCCGGCCGACAAATACCAAGTGCGTTCGATCCGAGGTTACATCCGTATCGCGCGTCAATTCACCATGTCCGACGCAGAGCGAATTGCAATGTGCCAAAAAGCCTTTGAAATCGCCAAAGCACCAGCTGAAAAGAAGCTCTTGTTAGATGTTCTCAAACGTTATCCAAGCTTGGACAATTTGAAGCTAGCCATCAAGACAGCTGATGTTGCTGAATTGAAGACCGATGCAGCTCAAGCAGCTCAAGTGATCGCCGAAAAAGTCGGCACACCAGAAGCCAAAGATCTGGTTGCCAAAGCCGGCTTAGACAAGAAGTAGTAACTTTCAGAAGCTTTGGGGTAAGGCAACTGCCTTACCCCAAAGCTTCACCTAACCGCGCGGACGACTCAATAGGAAATCATTTAATCGGTAGCCAGCGAAGACTGCTGACTAACAGCATTAAGCCGATGGAGATGACGTTGCCAATGAATCGCTTTCCTGAGAGTAAAAATTGAGGCAGTGGAAAATGCATCTATCCGTGGGACCGCTATGCCATCCGTGGGAGATTGCTTTTCGCTTCCCCACGGATGACATGGTGGTCCCACGGATGAAAACAAATTTCGCCTGCCTAGTCCTTGCAAGCAGTTGATCAACAGTACTTCACAGGCAAACAACATGAAATCAACGCTCACTTCATTCCAAACTGTGTTTTACTTTTTAATTTGCTTCGTTTGGATGTGCGCTAACGTAATCTGTCAAGCTGATGAACCTGCCAAGCTAGACGTTTGGGCCGACTTGGCTCCCAACGAAACCAGTCGCGACACTGGCAATCTGCAGCCTTCCAAAGGCGAAGCAAAACCAATTGATCGAGTCTCAGGTGTTCGTCGACCATCGCTCGACGTTTATCCAGCCAAGAACAATCCGTCGGGTACCGCTGTCATCATTTTGCCTGGTGGCGGGTTTAGTTATGTCGTGCCCAACTTGGAGGGCTCAGAAGCTGCCGAGTGGTTGAATGAAATTGGAATCACTGCCTTCGTACTTCGGTACAGAACCAAAGAAGCCGCAGGTCCAGGAGAGCCGCTATGGCAGCGACCGTTGCAAGATGCGCAGCGGGCATTGCGTCTGGTCCGTCAAAATGCAGATCGCTGGAAACTAAACCCAACGCGTATCGGTGTGCTCGGTTTTTCAGCGGGTGGCCAAGTTGTATCGATTCTGCACACCAGCGAAAAGGCCGCTTACGAAAGTATGGATGACATTGACAAGTTCGACTTCAAGCCAGCTTTCTCACTGCTGATCTATCCTTGGCAAGTGATCGACAAAGACGGCGAACTGCTCGAGCCGATCAAAGTCACCGACAAATCACCGCCTGCATTTATCGTTCATACGCATGATGATGCATCGAGTGCGATCGGTGCTGCCAAGATTTATATCGAACTGAAGAAACATAACGTTCCTGCTGAGCTGCATGTTTATCAGAACGGTGGCCATGGCTACGGAGTCCGTGAGCGGCCAAACTCGGTCATCTCCAGTTGGCCAGCTCGTGCCACCGATTGGTTTAAAATTCGCGGCTTGCTCGATCCAGCAAAGTAGTAGTCTTGACTGGTGAGTCACTCTCGCCGAGAGTGACCGTTGTAAAGTAGCTGGTTTCGTGAGAAACCGGATGCACTTGAAAGGTCTCTGGTACGCTCCAGTTCTTCACAAAACCAACTACATTGCTCCCATGCGCTCCACAGAGCACCCGGCAGGAGCACCCGGCAGGAGTGGACCCACGAAAAAGACTAAACACTTCGCTTCTTGATAATATCAATGGCTGTGAGATCGCCGACCCAATCGGTTTCAACAATAATGGGGAAGAATCCAAAGCCGCGAGTGTACTTCGACCAAAAGGTATCAGCGCCAGCGCCACCAACTAAGTAATCGAGCGATCTGTCGTATCCACCCTCAAGTGAATCGTCACCCTCGTTCCCATAAAGCTGGTCTTCACCATCGTCACCTGACATATTGTCATTACCGCTGCCACCAAGCATCTCATAATTTGCACCTTGAGTGGTTAAGCGAAAGTAACCTCACAACTCATGCAGCGAAATTCTACGGCGAACGTTACAAAGTAGCCGAAAAATGTAGGTGTTACGGACTTGAACCACCCGTCCTGCTTGCTTGCCTTGGCCCTTCAAGTTAGTATGCGACGCTCCGAATCGCATTCTCCCACTTGGGCAAAACGACGTGGATACACCTTCCTCTCAAGCTCGCAACTCGAAATACGGATTGATTCTGTTTTCAATCTACGCCATTTTCTATCTCGGCTTCGTGCTCGTTAATGCCTTTGCGGCGAGTTGGGTGGAGTGGGTTCCGTTTCTCGGGCTCAACTTAGCCATCATTTGGGGTTTTGGATTGATCGCGCTGGCTTTGATCCTAGCTTTGGTATACGGATTTCTTTGCTGGTCGCCTGCTGCCGAAGATTCGAAGATCAAGTCAGGAGACAAGTTGTGATTTACGAACCATCGCTCATTGCTGTCGTTGTCTTCATGTCTTTTGTAGGCGTAACACTCGGCTTGAGTTTTTACCTCGGCCGGAGCGCGAAATCCTCGGCGGGTTACTTTGCGGCTCATGGCCAAATTCCATGGGTGGTCAATGGAGTCGCGTTTGCCGGCGATTATCTTTCGGCCGCTTCGTTTCTGGGTATCTGCGGAATGATCGCTTCGTTCGGATACGACGGATTCCTGTACTCGATCGGTTATTTAGCGGGCTGGATCGTTGCCCTGTTTGTGATTGCTGAACCGATGAAGCGACTGGGTAAATTCACTTTCGCTGACGCGCTCGATGCCAAGTTCGGATCGCGCGGTATCAAGTTGTCTGCGGGTATCGCGACGCTGGCCGTCAGTCTCTTTTACCTCATTCCACAAATGGTTGGCGCAGGGGCTCTGGTTCGCCCACTACTAGGTTGGCCGCATTGGGTTGGTGTTGTCTTGGTTGGTGCGGTCGTGATTTTGATTGTCGTGACTGCCGGTATGGTTTCAACCACCTGGGTGCAGTTCATAAAAGGTACGCTGTTGGTCGCGTTTAGCGGTCTGTTAACAGTGATGTTGCTCGCCCGCGGCTTTGATGTCCAAGAAGGCGGCGTCGATGGTCACAAGTTCAAAAAGATCGGACCGCTGGAGAAATCCAAAATACTTGCTGGCACTGAACTGCCCGGTGGTGCGATTGTCATGGCCGCCGACGATGGTTGGGAAGCGAGCCCTTTCTTGCGAGCATCGCTTAACGAAGAAGTGATCGTCTTTAGTCAACAACCTGCGGACACCGAAGGACAAGTGATCCTTCGCGAAGCCCAAACGTATCGCAAGGCTGATGGTAAAGAGCTAGTCAACGGTAAGCAAAAAGGTACCAAGAAAGGCGAACCCGAATTGCATCCAGTGGGTTATCTTGAGAGCCTACCCGATGGCAAACAAAGCACTGGTCCGCTCGGCCCGATCGAGTTCTTCAGCATTCTGCGACAAAGCAAAGTCGTCCTGTGGGGTAATGCCGATGTGACTCATGCGGACAAATCAAAGACTAAAGTCTACTTTCAAAAACCTACTGATGGAAGCCGCGTTCTCCGGCCCGGTGAGCACTCAATGTTCGCTGGAATTCGCAGCGACAAGTGGAGCGACCGAGCGAATTTTCTGTCGTTGATGCTCGCCCTGTTCTGTGGGACCGCTTCATTGCCGCATATTCTGATTCGTTACTACACCGTCAAGAATGAAGCTGCTGCCCGAAAGAGCACTATCGTTGGCATCGCCAGTATCGGACTATTTTACATTTTGACACTGTATCTAGGTCTAGGTGCAATGACCAGCGGCGCGCTGGATCTGACCGACAGCAATATGTCTGCACCGCTACTTGCCAAGAGCATCAATCAGTTGCTATTCGCCATCATCTCCGCGATCGCGTTTACAACGGTCCTTGGAACAGTCAGCGGCCTGATCCTGGCCGCCAGCGGTGCGGTAACCTATGACTTGATGACTAGCGTATTGGGCATGAAGTTCTCGGAGCAAGAACAAATTCGCGTTGCCAAAATCTCTGCTGTTGGAGTTGGCTTGATTGCGATTGCGTTAGGCATCTTGTTTGAGAAATTCAATGTGAACTATCTGGTCGGGTGGGCGTTCAGTGTCGCGGCCAGTGCGAACTTGCCTTCGCTGGTCATGTTGCTCTTCTGGCCTAAGACAACGCGGCAAGGAATCATTGCCAGTATCCTTGTCGGCATGACCAGTTCATTGGCTTGGATCTTGCTCTCGGGCGACACCTATGCAGCTATCTACGGTTGGCCTAAAGAGTCCAGCTACATGCCTTTTAACCAACCGGGCATCGTCACCATACCACTCGCATTCTTGACGTTAATATTTGTTTCGTTGATGACAACAAAGCAGCCTTCGCGAGTTGATGCAACATTGGCCACAAGCCCGTAAGTTCAACATTTGTCGAAAGGCCGGGAGGATTGTTGCCTAGTGCTCTGTCCAGATTAGATTTTGGGATCAACATCAGTGAGCCGACGGCGCTAGCCGCGGGTGAACGAAGTGGTCGTCGAACAAGATTAAAAGTTTGTCCAACGTTATTCTGTCGACCGTAAGTCGTTGGTCTTAGTTTGTTAGTAAGTTACGTCGAGTCAAGTACTTCGTTCACCTGCGGCTAGCGCCGACGGCTCACATCTACGTCCCTAATAGTAAAGTTGGACAAAGCACTAGTGCTTTGTCCAGATTAGATTTTTGGAATTAGAAGTTAGCGACCAATCAAATGTGAGCGTCAAATTATAAACGGGAGAACGAGGCTCTGCCGAGCAGGACTTGGCGTAACAAACAGACTTGACTGTACCTGTGAACGTGAACGAGTGTCCGTGAGTTTTTCATCAAAGTGATGGGCGTCTGTAGGTAAAGCCCGAGACTAACGGGCTGTGGAGGCTCGCTCGGCAAAGCCTCGTTCTCCCGTTCCATGTTGTCGGCGACTATCCTGTTGTTTGTCACCCTCACTAACCCCAAAATCTAATCTGGACAAAGCACTAGGATGCTCGCAGCATCCGCCACGGCTTTATAACAACCCGCAGACTTCGCAGTCGGGTCGGCGATGGATTTTCAGCGTTCGGAATTGCATGTCGCGGAGATCATAACGCAGCCAGCGATTGAGGAGCGGTGTGCCGATTCCGGAGATCAGCTTGATGGCTTCCATGGCGGCCATACAAGCCACTGAACCGGAGACGGCGCCAAACACAGGAAACTCGCGGCGCCATGTGGGCGGCTCCGTTGGAAACAAACAACTTAGGCAAGCCGTTTGACCAGGAATTACGGTCGTCAACTGAGCCTCGAGCTCGTACATGGCGCATTCGACGATCGGCTTGCGTTGCAAGACAGCTTGACGATTCATGGCAAAGCGTTCAACGAACAGCGGCGCGCAGTCGACGATCACATCACACTGTGCCACTAAGTCCGCTGCGTTAGCATCATTGACGTTCGCATTCATCGCAACCATCTGCAATCGCGGGTTGAGCTCGAGCAGGCGTCGCTGAATCGATTCAATACGAGGCTTGCCGATCCAATCATGAGTCATCAACACCTGGCGATTCAAGTCGCTCGGTTGAACATTCCCGGCATGAGCGAGTACCAACTTGCCAATTCCGGCGGCAGCTAACTGATAGGCAACCAATCCGCCGATGCCACCTACTCGTGAGATCATGATCGATGCATTTTTCAACTTCTCTTGGCCAGCTTCACCGAAATCATTTACCCACATTTGCCACTGGTAGATGTCCCGTTCTTCTTCGGTAAGTTGTTTTCGTGGCATGAACGGGTTAATGAAATCTACTATCGAGTTCGGAGGCTATTGATGGGTACTTGCTCCGCCATTCTCAGTGAATCGTTCGTCGGTTTCAAGCGGTAGATGGCGATGTTGCCAGACTTCAAGAACCGCTCACAGTGTCCGACTTCAATCAGGTCGGGTAAATCAGCAAAGTACTTGCTCGATTGTTGTTCGAATTCGACAATCGAATCGCCAACAAGCAATAAGCTTGAATCGGGAAAGCGAACAAAGCGATCGTGGACCGATTTCCAGATCGATTCGGAATGTTCCTTTCCGGAGAGTTCTTCGATATTCTGGCCAAGGTAATACACCCAACTCGGTTCTACTGGCCCAACGCCCATCCAATGTTTCGAAGGTTGACTTTGCTGCGTTGCTCGCACGAGTGCCGTATCTTGCCGATAAGTGCTCGCCTGCCGCGCACCGACACCGAACAGACAGATTTGGAACAACACGGCACATGTCATCCATACTCGAGGGATCCAGTGTTGTCGCTGTCTTTCGCATAGCAGCCCCAAAACTCCGGCCGTAGAAATCGCTAGCCCGCATACACTTGCGTAGGCGATCTTGTGCATGACTTCGAGTCGACTGAGGACAATGATTGCCGTTAAGATTCCAATGCCCGTTGCCACTGCGAGGCTGTTTGCGGCGACTCGCATGCCAAACTTCGGCAGGTGCCATCGGCTTTCGAATTGTTTCCAGTAGCTGCCGATCAACAGAGCCGCTCCTGCATAACAGGGTGTTATGTAACTGGGAAGTTTTGTGCTGGCGAAAGTAAATGCAGTCAGGTAGACAGCGATCCAAACGGTACCGAGCACAACGAGTTGTCGCTGGACTGCATTTTCACGGAATGCGCCGCGAGTCCACATGGCTATCGGAATCAACCACAATGACCATGGGAATATGCCAACGACAAAAGCGGCTGGATAGAAAAAGATCGTTCCGTTGTGGCCTTCCATTGAATTGATCGCACGGCCCAAATTGTGTTCAAGGAAAAAGCCTCGTAAGAAAGCGCCTTCCGTTTCAAGTCCAACGGCTACATACCATGGCGCGGCCACCATCAGAGTCAGCAGCAATCCCGGAATGGTTCGCAGGGCCAGCACTGACCGCAAGCAACTCAGCGGATTGAAGCATCTCCAAAGCTCGCTCAGTAAGCTTGCCGCTCGTTGTCCCATCGTTGGCGTTCGTTGCTTGTTTTTGATGCCTTGATAGTCGTTATTCCAAAGTTCAATCGTCACCGATTCAAGTCGCTTGTTGATCATCCACCAGACATGAACGACGGCAAGAGGCAAGACAATTCCGACTGGACCCTTGGCGAGGGCCGCGAATCCTAGACATGTGTAGCCTGCTGCTGCTGCCACCCAGCGTGTCGCGCAAACATTTCCGCTGGAGAATGGAAACGATGGGGCGAGTGATCCGATTACCAAGATTGAGATGCCGAGTGTGCTGGTAGCGATTAAGAGAGCGTCGGGTGTCGCCGCTCGGCCAGCCATCACCATTAAAAGGCAAGTTGCTAATACCGTTGCTGACCAAAAACCGGCGGCGCTGATGCCTCGTGGATTACCCGACAACCGACTTGCTAAAACCGCTACGCAGAAAACGGTCAAAATTGCCGCCAACGCAGAGGGTAGGCGCGCACTAAAGTCCGACTGCCCCAATGATAAATAGCTGACCATTTGGCCCCAATAAAGCAGAATGGGCTTATGGGATCGCAGTTCGCCATTGAAAGTTGGAACGGTCCAGTCGGCTCGCTCAAGCATTTCTACTGAGGCACGCGAGTTGCGGGGTTCGTCACGGTCCCAAAGCTGAGCTTTGCCGAGACCAAACAAGAACACAGCGGTTGTGATAATCGCCAAAATTAACAGACGGAAAATCGATATCTGGGGCATAGCTGTTCAAAGATTGTGATTTGACGGCAAAAGCGGGATAGTCAGACAGATGGCTTCCGGCTAGAGTGCAAGCTGTTGATCGCGGTAATTAACAGGGCGCTGCAAGCCACTTGGCTAAAGTACCTTGTTCAAATACTGCAATTCACCTACTACTTGCAATAGGAATTCGTTGGCGTGGAAAGTGCGGACCTACCGTCGTTCTCGGGTGAGAGTTTTTTGCTGGCCAGCCAGCAAAGCTACGCCGAGCCAATTGCGCCAGTGTTGCTGAAACCCAGGCGACCTCGCGTACACCGAATCGCTTTTTGGCTTGCAATTGCAACGATTGTTTCTACCTTCTGGGCGGGCGTGGGTGCTTGGATGCCTACAACTCCGTTGCTTATGGCATTCGAGCAATCTTCGTGGATGCCCATTCGGCAAGCTTTGCTAGCAAATTGGTCGACTGGGTTGCAGTTTTCGCTCGGATTGATGGCCATCCTGGTTGCGCATGAGCTCGGACATTATGTGATGACGATTATTTATAAGGTTCCAAGTACGCCACCTCTTTTCATTCCATTCCCACTGTTGTCGCCCATTGGAACAATGGGTGCAGTGATCATGATGCAAAGCGGCCAAGCAGACCGCAAACAGATTTTCGATATCGGCTTGGCCGGACCGCTTGCAGGCTTAGTCGTCGCGATTCCAATCTTGATTTTCGGCATCCTCTATCCACATCCAGTACCTTACGCACCCAGCGCCGGACTAGAAATGGGCCAACCACTGCTCATTCAATGGCTGGCAACTTGGTTGGTCCCTGACCGCGCAGCGAATTTCGTTCACATTGGAAACAATCAGGTCAATCCGTTGTTAATGGCCGGTTGGGTCGGTCTGCTTGTCACGGGGCTGAACATGATGCCGGTGGGGCAATTAGATGGAGGCCACGTAACGTTTGGTCTTGTAGGGCGTCATTCCTATTGGATTGCAGTTGCCGCAATGACCGGAGCAGTAGGTTACATGCTGTACTCGCAGGTCTGGATTTTTGTATTGATGGTTGTGCTTGTATTTGTGATGGGATTGCGTCATCCGCCTAGCAGCAACGACGATCGCGCTCTAGGCTGGCCGCGGCAGATCATTGGCTGGTGTTCGCTGGTGTTGCCAATTTTGTGTATCCCGGCCAATCCAATTTTCTAGGGCCAATCCAATTTTCTAGTAAGTGGCCTGGTAGCTGGTTTTGTGAGAAACCGGATGCGGTGGAAGTAGTCTTCGGGTTCTGTCGGTTTCTCGCGAAACCAGCTACATCCCAAAACGAAAAAGGCCGCATTCATTAGAACGCGGCCTTCTACAAAAATTCAGACGAATGCGAAGTAACTAGATAACTGAGTTAGCTTTCTTTCGGAACGGTTGCTTTGATCTTCTGAACAAAGTGATGTTCGCCGGAAGCCTTCAGTAACGCGGCAGCTCGCTTTTCAGCTTCCAGTTTTTGATCGAACTCAAAAACGGCAACTCGTTTTAAAAGTTGATTGAATACGGCCCAATAAATGCGGGTGCAAACTTCGACTTTGACGCGACGGCGCGGCTTTACGGCGGCGTCGAGTGTAGGATCGGCAACAACAGCACTTGCCGAAGGGGCAACCAAGTTACGCTTAGGCGCCTTCGAAGCGGATCGAGGCTTGGGCGTTTTGGATTTCGTTTTCAGAGCAGTAGCAGCGCGACCAGCCATTGCAAGGAACTCCTCAACTTAAGTTTAAGACAAGAATAAATCAGAAGACAAAGATTGTTTCAGGACAGGCGACATCCCTATCCGTTCAGACTCTACAAAAGTACGAACGACTCTTCCTTGTTAACGTTAAGCACTGCTAGTACTCGCAAGTTTCCGAGCCAACGAAGTCTTCTGAGTCTTTCGTCTCATACTGAGGTCGGCGGGCTAGAATAAATAGTGGGTAAGGACAGTTGCGACCGTGTGGGAGAAATCAAGCAATCGGAGGATTGTCGAAATCTAAGAGGCGGGTCTCGATGCTTAACGCACCCTCTATCGTACCGCATCGCAATACCGATTCCCAGTGCTCTTTTGCACATTCGCGAATCAATATTATCTTTCTTCGGAAAGTGCCAGATGACGCTTGACAAACGATTTTTCTTCAAGACGTAAATGGCACCGACCGCTAAGTCGCCAATAGCGCAAACTGCTCTATTCCCGCATTGAGTCGCGCAGCAGCAAGGCGAATGCTTCCACCTGCAGGGGTGTACTTGGCGCTATTGGTAAGCAAATTGGAAAAAACCTGGGCAAGCCGCGTGAGATCTGCATTCAAAAATATCGGCTCTGGTGGAATGGCAATAGTCAGTTCGTGCCCACCGCCTTCGATAACTGAACGGGCCGTCTCCATCGCGTTGTCGATCACATCGCTTAGTAAAACCCGCGCGCGTCGAAGATGCAGTTTGTTTTTCCCATTTGTTTACATGTTGGTTTGATCAACAAGAGAGACGATCATGGCAGAGTATCAACCTGAGAGATCAGTCAATGAGCATCTTGCGCGAAAAGGCTGCATTAACGGGTTGCCGTAAGACAACCGCACGTGTTGCGTGCTGTTGGCATGAATTGTTATGCAATGATCTGCTATAAGAAGACGTCATCAAAAACGCCAGGCGTAAACAATGCAGAATTGCCTTGACCGAATCCAAGTCGTTACGAGAGAGTTCCGAGACCCATGACCTCCGTCCTAATAGTCGAAGATGAGCGGATGATTGCCAGATCGCTCGAGATGCGATTGAAAATTCTAGGGTATGTCGTTGCAGGCCTCGCTGACAACGGAGAGGCTGGCGTCAACGAAGCGGTTGCATTGCGGCCTGATATCGTGCTTATGGACATCACCCTCGGCTCGGGCATGGACGGGACTGAGGCGGCGGAACGGATCCGCAAGCATGCGGACATCCCAATTGTTTATTTAACCGCCCATTCGGACCCTGCAACCTTCGACCGGGCCAAGCAAACCGGGCCATTTGGGTACCTCTTGAAGCCATACGACAACAAAGATCTTCAGACCGCCATTGAGATTGGCCTGTACCGGCACCGAATGGACCGACAGGTACGCGAGAACGAGCAATGGCTTGCGGCCACCTTAGGGAGTATCAGCGACGGAGTGATTGCCACGGATGACTGGCCGCAAGCTCAAGCTACTGGAAAGGACTTGCGCGAGGTCTTTAAAATTATTCAAGAGCAAAGCCGCGAGTCAGTGCCCAACCCAGCACTCGAAGCTATCGCGAGGGGTGAGGCCGTCACTCTTCCGCGCGATACCATACTAATCGCGAGGGATGGGACTGAACGACCGATAGACGATAGTGCGTCCCCGATCCGAGACGTCAATGGAGCAATCTCCGGATCCGTGTTGGTATTCCGCGACATCAGCGAGCGCCGTCGTTTGGAGGAGCATCTGCGGCAGTCCCAAAAGATTGCGGCGATAGGGCGACTTGCAAGTGGCATCGCTCACGACTTCAACAACATTATGACCGTGATCACTGCTTACAGCGAACTGCTACGATCGAACGTCGCCCTCACCCCAGTCGACCGCGATAAGTATCTCGATCTTATCAGCGGAGCTGGGATGCGAGCGGCGAGCCTAACACAGCAAATCCTCGCGTTCAGCCGCCAGCAGATTCTTGTTCCAACAGTGCTCAGCCTGAACGCCTGCGTGCATGACATCGGGGCGATGGTGCAACCGCTGATCGGTGAGAATATTGCTTTCGTCATAGAGACTTACCCTGACCTGGGCCAAGTCAAAGCGGACCCTACGCAACTTGGACAAGTGATTTTGAATCTTGCGGTGAATGCGCGGGACGCGATGCCCGATGGCGGGAGACTGGTGGTTGCAACTGCGAATGTCGAATTGGACAAGCCGGTCACTTGCGGACACGCAGACCTGACGAAGGGTCGGTACGCAATGCTCTCCGTAAGCGACACCGGAATCGGAATGACGCCAGAGGTGCTGGCTCACATTTTTGAGCCGTTCTTCACAACCAAGCCAGTCGGCCAAGGGACCGGCCTAGGGCTGTCAACTGTGTACGGGATCGTTAAACAGAGCGGAGGGCACATTGAAGTCGAGAGCGCTGTCGGGCTCGGAACCACGTTCCGAATTTATCTGCCGCGAGTCGATGAGCGGCCGTCCTCGCATGTGGTCGCGAAGACCTCGCCTGCATCGCGAGGGACGGAAGTGGTTCTACTCGTAGAAGACGAGGATGCGGTCCGGCAAGTCGCGAAACTAATTCTCGAACAGTATGGATACTCGGTACTGGCCGCATCCGACGGCCTGCAGGGCATCGAGATTAGTCAAAACTACGCAGGCACGATTCATCTCGTTGTGACCGACCTTCTCATGCCCACGCTTAGTGGCAGGGAAGTGGCCGAGAAATTGACAACCACCCGACCAGGCATACGAGTGCTATTCATGTCTGGCTACACTGACGACATCCTCCTCCGCCAAGACGTCGAATCCTCCGCCGCAGACTTCCTCCAAAAGCCGTTTACACCTGCAACCCTCGGCAAGAAGGTACGAGAAATTCTAGATCGCCCGTAGTTGGAAACTACGGCGAAGAATAGTCAGTGCGAGATAGGCTTTTGCTACTCCCAGGTTTACAAACTATGTCTTTCTCTTGAGTCGGAAATAAAACAAAGATCGACTCAGTCAGAGACAATTGGAGGTATGCATGAAGATCACATAGCCCCTGTGAAACTGACGCCTAAATTTGTAACTGAAAGGCTAGTAGTATATACCACCGAGATGCTCAATGAGGTGCAACGATTATTCGATCCAATTTCTCGCATCAAACTGACTCATCATGATTAGACCAAGTTGGATCGCCACACTCGCAGCTTACTTTCAAAACCTAACTAAAGTTGGACGGCCGCTCCGAACAATTCAACGTTTGGTACCGGTGACAATTCTCGCAGATCAAATCTTATTCGCACAAATCCGCGCTTTCCGGCAATCGTATGTCGCGATTTCGTAGCCATTGCGACGATGCCATCGACACCTTGTCTCCTCAACGGTTTCGATTTTTGAGGCCATGTCGTGCAATATAGCTGAGTAGTCCTGCCTTTGATTCTCGACACATCAGAGTCGGTTGGAAGCGGTGAAGCTAATTTTGAATACGGCGTAACAACAGCAACAGGATTCGGTTGTAGCAGCGATGCCCAAACTTGCTCATGGTCCGCGTTGCTTGAGCCGTGATGAGCTACCTTGAACGCATCCGCCTTGTGTAACGTGTGGCGATGATCGGAAAGCAAGACTGCGTTCCATCCAAAGTTGCCCGCGCCATTATTTTCTAAATCTGCACCCAGCAATAATTTAACCGAGCCTGCCTCAACCCGCACCGCTACCGATAAATCATTTGGCCGAAATCGCTTGAAACTCCGTGTTGCACTCGAAGTTAAAAGCCTACTTACTAGATCAGTTTTCGAATGAGTAACAGTATCTGGGGATGGACTTAGTGCGACGACTCGCGAGGTGTCTTGGAAACCACCTTCGAATAGAGGCAAACCGTCGATGGCATAGAAATCAGGCCCTATTGTTTTTCCGATTTGGTCCCAGTACTCAAGAATTTCCGCAAACTCTGTCGCGGTTGAAGTGCCGGAAACAAGCTTTCTCTGCTCCGCTACTTCCAATACTATTTGGAAAAACTGGTCGCCCGCAAGTGCACTGGAGATTGCAAGTTTAGCCTCAGGGCATACACGGAGAATTTCACTCAATCCACGTACGTGGTCGTCGTGCCAGTGCGTTGCTAACACCCGCTTGATGGCGTTAGTTGGATCGATCCTGAGATCCATGAGATATTCGATCGCAGCAGGGCTGGTACTACCTTGGTATTTACACGAATCGACGCAAAACCAGTCTCCATTGCCAAGGTGGATAAGTAGACACTCTCCTGCACCAGGGCCAAAAACGGTTAGCTCAAGTTCATGGTCTTTTGGTGCAACCGACCAATTATTGCGCCTGGATGAGCTTACCGAGTCGCTGAACTTTCCTTGCAATTTCCGCTTCCTTGGTACGAGTCAATGCCGGCATACGGCGTACGCGAATCTCGGAATGCCGACGAATCTGCCCAGTTGGTTTGCGGATCTGCCCAACACTCCAGTAGAACACCGAACCTTCCTGTAGCAACTGACGATCAAATTCACTGAATTCAGTTTTGTAAACCTCTGCGAACTCAGACGGATTACTTTCGTCAGTTAGATCCAACATTTCGCAACTCACAACTCCGTCGCCGACGTCGAGTACAATGCATTCCCACTGTTGCTCAATCTTAACCCGATCACCATCGAGTTTGATTCCGAGGTTGGAGCGACGTACAGGAGGCTTCCAACGTTTAGGTTCAACTGAATCGGTGTCGTCTGCGTTAACCGCATTGTCTCTGTCGGTTCTGTTTGCTGGTTGCTCATCTAAAGTAGGCTTAAACCAATCGTCTGGATCAAGCCTCTTTGTAGTCAAATTGCGATCGGAAGCAGTTTGGCTCGTTAATGTGTCAAGAACTGACATAGGCATATCGATTGTTTCAAAAATTAGCCACTGATTATCTGGACTGCCGCGCGCAATGCAAACGGGCGAAACGATTTCCAATCCTCTTTGAGGATGCGCATGACAGCGTCGTTTCTAGCACGCACTGACAACTCCTCTTTCGGATCAAGGTTGTAGTGCTGATTCACGCGAATGATCACACTATAAATACCCTTGCTTGGATTTGACGGTTGCACACGAATGTTCAGCACGTCTGCGGAGCAGTCCGGCCTTTTACCTTCAATGTGAATGCCACGCATTCCAGGGGTATCTAGTATAGTCTCCCATGTCGCCTTCGGGGCGAGACGGTGACCGATTTCATGCCATTGCTCAACACTAGGAACGGCAACCTCGACGTCGAGATTCAATCCTACCGCTTGTAGCGGGGTATGTTCCAGCAATCCGAAGCTACCCATCGCCAAATCGCGAATAACCGGCGCTTTCGCAGAATCTTTTGTAGTAAGTCCAAATCGGTGTGATTCAACCTGGACATTAATGTCGCTCACGTCATAGGTCGCAACTTCGCGAGTTATGAGCATTTCCGCAACAGCCCCGGTTTCCTCTGCCGGTAACAAATCGTTTTGGGAGAACCAAGTTGGATGGAAGATGCTCGGGTTGAAATCGCCAAGTATGACGATTGCATGTACTTCTTGTTCTGGTAGGAGCGCTGACATTTACCTTCACCTCGTTATCAATCTCGCTGGATCGTTCAGACGTGTCGGTACCAAAGTTCCAGCGTTTCATCAATACAATCTCGATAGCCTGCATTCAAGTAGTCAATCATAACTCAACTTTTAGCTTTATCGACAAACGCCGGTCAACTCGCAAAAGGCTGGTAATTACTAGGCAAAGCGACGACTTTCGCCTACACACACCAGTAAAAACACTTGCAAATTTAAACCTGATCGGCCCACTCTGCACAAAGAAGTTCGGCCTGCTGCAAAACAGTCTTGATCGCGTCCTCTTGTAGATCAGGTGGATATCCGTAGCGGTTGAGAATGCGTCGAAACCATAACGCGGATTTTGGCGCGGGCACTTTCTCGCAAGGTCCAGTCTATGGTTACGCGCTAAGCTGTGGCAGAACTTGCGGGCAAGTGGTTCGACTGATTTGGCTAGAACGCTCCCCGGTCACGTTGCGGCGGCCATCTGTGGCCACACTGAACAGATTGCCAAAGAACACTACTGGCAGGTAGGCGGAAGCGACCTAGACGCAGCGTTGAACCTCATGCCGCGGATCGGCGGCCACAACGGCGGCCACAAAGATTGTCACGAAGGGGCAATTCCCGGCAACTCGACTAAGGGCGAGAGTTCAACCGAAACGCCAATTGACCAAGAACACAAGGGAAAAGTTCACTCATGGCAGTTGCGGGCAACTGTGGGCGAAAACCATTAAAAAGTAGCCGGAGCGGGGCTCGAACCCGCACGCCCATTTCTAGGCACAGGATTTTAAGTCCTGTGTGTCTGCCATTCCACCATCCGGCCAAGTGCTGCATTTTCTCGGTTTTGAATTTTTTCGACTCCAAGGTTCAACACCTTCTCATCCTCAAAACCAATGAATGAGTTTGCTAGCTTATTCAGCCTCAAACCCACAGAGGCAGATTGTAGCGGATTAAAAACTAAAGAAAACCGCAAACCAAAGGAAGGGGTTTGGGGACGCATGGACGCGACAGCTATCGATATCGTTGGGCTTTGGGCACGTACGTACACGCCTGTTCACTGTTCATACCGGCGTTGACAGATTTGATCTCAGCGGCCTCGTTTTGCTTCGCGCCGGTGGTCATGGCGTTTGCCTCTGCCTTTCGTTTAACCAGCTATTTTAAGACATGAGACGAGTGCCCACTAAATTTGTGTTTGATGTAACGAATAGGCTAGAGGCTAGTACACGGCGTTGAATAGAGCTTGCGATGCCGAGCGCGGCGCTACTTTTGCGGAGCAAAAGGCGACAATGGATATTCCATGTAGTGGGCGGTTTGCTGGGCGATGGGCTGTCCGAGCAATTTGCTGACAACGTGTAGGCTCATGTCGATCCCTGCGGCTATGCCTGCTGAACAGACTACGCGGCCGTTATCTACGAAGCGGCGATCTGCGTGAACAACGGTTTGAGGGGCGACTTGTTTTAGAAGTTCTAGGGCACCGTGATGCGTTGTGGCTTCCAAACCATCAAGCAAATCGGCTTTAGCAAGTAGTAAGGCTCCAGTGCAAACGGAAAGGATAAGTTCGGCGTCACTTGCGACTCGCTTTATCCACTCGATCACAACTGGGTTGTGCATCTCCTGGCGTGTTCCTTGGCCGCCAGGGACGAGCAATATGTCGGCACTGGATACTTCTAAAATCGTTCTTGCGGCATTGACGCTCATCCCGCCCCGTGTATGAATCGGCCCAGTCTTTTCAGATACCGTGACAACATTGAAAGCCGGGGATTCGGTGAAGCGATTGGCCGACGAGAATACTTCAAAGGGCCCGCAAAAATCGAGCACTTCGACTTCGTTGAATATCAAGATCGCTAACGTTCGTGTGGTCATTTACATGCCAGTGGCTTTGTTGTAATCGGCTTGGCGGAAGATCAGAAGCGGGTCGATGCCGACTACGAGATATTCGGTCGTCTCTTCGGGCTTGCCGACCAACTTGAGCTTCACTTTAAAATGAGGCTCAGGCTTACCGGTTACCTCTTCTAAAATCTCAAAGCTCTCAAGCTTCGCGCCGGCTTGCCAGCGGGCGTCAAAGACGTCTAAGTTGGGTTTGACACTGGTGATCGAACCGTGCGCCGTCCCGGACTTCCAAGTTGATAAAGCAGTCTCAATCCCAGCACGCGCGGTAACACTTGTGGGCTTGTAGCTTTCAACTGTTTTTCCGGTACAACAGGTCAAGCAACATAGCAAAACAAGAAAGGCAAAGCGGGAACTGTTTTTCAAAAACTGCATAACGGGTATCTGGTCATCTATTGGTTTAAGGTTCGACTTTTGAGCCATCGTCGCCGCCTGACCGCAAAGAACAGGGCTGGAATTAGCAAATCGACGATCTCGTCGGCTATCAAGATACCACCTAAAACAGGCGCGGCCATGGGACGGATCACATCCGCACCCACACCCGTGCTCCATAGCAACGGTGCCAAGGAGAGAACCATCGTAGCTTCGGTGAGCAATTTTGGACGAATGCGATGCACGGCTCCGCGAATGATGCACTCGCGTAAATCATCAAGTGTAGCCAATTGTTGCAACCCGCCAGCGTCGGATAAGGCTTGGCGTAAATAAATAATCATGACCATGCTCGTCGCGGCGGCCATACCGAAGCAGGCCAAGTAGCCGACACCAACACTGACTGAAAACGGATAACCCAAAAGCCATTGGGCTAGAGCGCCGCCAGCGAGCGCGCCGGGTATGGACATGAGCATCAGCATGGCGTCGGCGAAATCGTGGAAGGCGAATAACAGAAGCAAAACGATGAGCACGACGCACAGCGGTACGATCCATAACAAGTTGTTACGCGTTCGAGCGGCATGTTCAAACTGGCCAGTCCACTCGATGGATATTCCAGCGGGTAGTGAAGCCCTGCTGAGGACCGCTTGAGCTTCTTTGACCCAGCTGGTTGCATCGCGACCTCGTACGTTCAGTCGCACGTAATTACAAAGCTGACCGCCAGTGCTTTTAATCGTGGCGGGGCCATCGAAATATCGCAAGCTTGAAAATTGGCTGAGAGGAATGAGCTCTATTGTCGAATTAATTTCATTGGCAGCAGCAGGCCGGTTTTTTACAAAACCAGCTACATCGTTCAGAAGTTCTACGGGGTTCAGGCGTTCCACAGGCGAATCCGAATCATTGGCAGCAGCAGGCCGGTTTTTTACAAAACCAGCCACATCGTTCAGAAGTTCCACTGGATTCAGGAGTTCCACTGGCGAATCAGTTTCATTGGAAGACGCGGTGGTCGAAATTGTTCGAAGTGCAATCGCTGTATCTAGCAGTGGGTCGCTTGTCGAGTTTATCGGCGGAAGGATTTTTAGTCGGACAGGTACGTGATTGTTACTGCTGGGCGATGACAGGGGTTCAAGCAAGTATCCGGTGGTTGCGGCTTGCACGGCGATTGCAACTTCAGCCTGATCGAGCTGCATTTGTGAAACACGTTCTTTGTTCGTTTCAAATTGCACATAACCTTTGCCGCGTATGGGATCGGCGGTGACGTCGCGCGCACCGGGGATTTCTTGCAACGCTTTGGCAATGCGTTCAGAGGTCGCAACAACCGTTTCAAAGTCATGGCCCAGAACACGAACTCCCACTTCCGAACTCACCCCCGTGGCCAACATATCGATGCGATTCTGAATGGGCCGAGTCCACACGTTGGCCCAACCGGGCATCTGCACCGTTTCATCCAACTCACCGCCGGGACCAATCAACGAGCTTTGCTCATGCTCCCAAAGCCACACACTTCGATCAAAGCGCTTGACGGCGTCGCGGACGATCGTTTCGTAGACCGGATTAGGGTCAATCAAGGGGAGCGGCGAATAGGACTCTAAGTGGAGGTGCTTACCCGTATGGTGCTTCACTTCACTGGTGGCAGTTGCAAAACGAGCGGCAAGTACTTGTTGACGAGTCTGCTGAAAATCGTCGTTGATTATTGCCTGGCGCGTGCAAAGTTCGTCGATAACGATCTGCGTCCAGGTTGCGGCGGCGCGCTGGTAGAGCACTTGATTCTCTGCGCGCACGAAACTCTTCCAACGTGCGTTCGCCATGGCTTGAAGTTGTCGCAAGAGTTGTTTCTCGTCAATCTGTTCTAGTGTCGGGCCGGATTGATTGAAAGCCATGATTCGACTGAGTTCGCGAACCACTACGTGCAATGAGTTTGCGTCAAGCTGCTTGGCGAGTTGCAGTCGATCTTGGACGTCAAGTTGTTCAAGGCGGGCTCGGAGCTCGAACGCAGAGAAGGGCTTCCTAAGCGTTGCGGCTCGCTGCCCATTTTTGAAAACGTACTCGGCGACTCGTCCCGACAACGCAGTGCTTAACTCTTGTTCGAACGATTGAAGTAGATGCCAGCAGGTTTCGCGCTGAATCGCATCGAATCTTTTCAAACTCGAATCCACGATGGCATCCAACAACAGAGATACGTTCGCGGAGGGCTCGATTAACTTTGCAGCGATCACCTGCTTGACAATATCAGAGGCTTGCCGGCGAGCGTCGGCTTTGAGCAAGCGACGTTTGGGCCACTTGCTGGTGAGACGAAACTCGACCATGGTCTCGATCATATCGATAGGTGCTGGATCAAAGGCAGTCTCCGCGCGACCGGCTTTTCCTGTAACCATGTGAACTTCGGGAAAGCGGCACATGAGCATATTGCGAGCTTTCAAATCATCGGCCGCTTGAAGTACCGTCATGCGAGGCAGCGTGATGGGCATGTCCATGATCATGCCTTCATCGAGTGGCAGTCTCAAGGCCATGCCAATGGGACGCACTAGTGCCGGTGCGCTCAAGGCAAGTAGGATTAAGAAAGTGGCTATGCCCAGTCGTGCGGACCGATGACGGACAGAAAACCAAATACCCGCGATAGTGGCCACAAGGGCAACGCGAAGGACGAGATCGCTGCCTGTAACTGCAGCGGCAAACACGATTATTCCAGAGAGGAGCAAGGCAAAGACCCATGAACCTTGACAGACGGCTGTCAACACGGGCGTGTACACACCGATCACACTGCGGACAATCCAGCTCTCGTGTTCGTTTCGAAGTCTGCCGCGAATCAAGACGCTGCAAAGGGCTGGGACGAGCGTGACGGTCAGCACCATAACGGAAAGCAGAGTCAGCGTCTTGGTCCATGCGAGCGGGCGAATCAATTGTCCGTCGATACCGCTCAATGCAAAAATGGGCAAGAACGAAATGAGCATGATTGCCACAGCCAGAACCGCTGGTCGAGCAACGAGAGCCGTTGCGTGGGCGACGATTCGATCCGTGTTGCCAGTGACCGCACGATCTCCCCATTCGCGTTTCAAGCTGAAGGTCACGTTCTCGACGATTACGACGGATGCATCGACGAGCACACCGATCGAGATAGCGATCCCGGCGAGCGACATAATGTTAACGTGCACATGTAGACCTACATAACTTAGGGCTTGCATTCCTAAGAAGGCACCTAGTACGGCTAGCGGAAGCGTTAGAGTGATCACTAGCGATGTGCGAAAGTGTCGCATGATGAAGATGATACAAATCGTCGTGACTAACAAGGCTTCGATCAACGTCCGCGTTACGGTCGAGACGGCGCCGGTGATCAATCGAACACGATCGTAGCAGGGCGTTAATCGGTATCCAGTTGGAAGGTGGTCACCGATCGTTTGCAATTCGGCAAGAACGGCGCGGGTGACTTCGAGCGGATTTCGGCCGGCTTGCAGATGCACAACACCGCCAACCAGTTCTGTGCCATCGCGTTCGAAAACTCCGTACCGCGGTGCAGGCTGAAGACTGATGCGGCTCACATCTCCGAAACGCGTTTCAGCGTTCTGCGCGAGACTGATAGGACTGTCTGCAAGTGCGGCAACAGCGTCGATCAGCTTTTCTGTGGAATGAAAATCACCGCCATGGATTTCAAGCGACTTGGTCCACTGTTCACGAAGGGGATCCAGAACTTTGGCGAGTGAAATATGGCGATCGGCGAGGGCACGAGAGTCGAGTTCGACATGGGCTTCGGGTTCAAAGCCACCGACGCTCGATACTTCCGCTACACCCGATAGCTTGCTTAACTGCGGCGCGATGACTTTGTCTTGATAGCTGCGCAGTTCGACCAGATCGGTGTCTTTTCCGGACAATGTGTACCAAACGATTTGACCAGTTGGAATACCTTCTGGGGCGAGTTCATATTGCACGCCTGCGGGCAACGAGGTCGTCTTTTCTTCGAGCCGCCGCGAAACGCGTTCGCGGGCAATCGCGTAATCGATCGAAGGATCAAAAATCAGGTACAGCAACGAGAATCCTACATCGCTGGAGCCTCTGACGGTCGAAATGCCAGGGATGTGTTGCAGGGCCTCTGCGAGCGGTCGCGTAACTTGCGAATAGATTTCCGGCGGATTGTGATTCGGCCAGGGAGTGTAGACGAGAACTTGGTTTTCGGAGATATCGGGGAGCGCGTCGATCGGCGTATGAAAGGCAACCCAGATACCGGCAACGGCCCAAACGATGGCTAACCCAAATATAAAATTTCGGGCTCGAATAACTCCTAGCAGAAAGTTAGTTAGCATAACCACTCGTTACTTCGGAGTTCGCTCACCGGATATTTTACCATCTTGCTCATTGACCAAACGCTCATCAAGCCAATTTAGGTAAGGGACTGGGTCTGCGACAATTTGACTGCGACAACCTTCGCAACACAGTGCGATCTTACGTCCAACGACTTCAACAAAAACCGGCGATCCCATCGAGCCTAGTTTCGCTTGAGTGACCGGGCAATAGCGCTGCAATTCAACTAACGACACTTCGGCCGCTTCCAATGACTTAGTAGGTCGCGGGCTTGATCGGGGAATAGGCTGCGGCGGGGCATTGGATGCTTGAGTTGCAGCACCAAAATACTGCGTTGATAAGTGCGGGTGCAGCCGCGATTCGGCATCGATCAGCAGCGTCCCCACAGCGACAACTTTCTGTCCAGGCTGAAGACCAGATTTGACAATGTAGCGGCTGCCTTCACGCTGCGCGAGTTTTATCGGTACGGCATCAAACATCCCGGGCATTGATTCGACATAGACAACAGTTTCCGATTCCCAATAGACTACTGCTGAGACCGGCACGAGTGTTTCTTCGTCATGTTTCTCAGCAGGTGAAGTTTCCGCTGGCCGAGGTTCAACTGGCACAGTGCGGACACCAGCCAAAGCAATCCGATAAGGCGAAATTTGCATTCGAGCGAGCACACCGCTGGGGAGTAGTTGGCTATCCGATTTTTGTCTTCGGATTAAGTCCATGTTGCAGACTGGACAGATTGCGGGCCAATCAGAAACGACGCCGGGATCCATCGGGCAGAAGTAGTCAGTTCCAGAGACAACGGACGAATCTGGCGAATAAGGGTTTACTCGTGCCAAGACGCGTTCCCAAATATTGCTAAGCCAAGGCCAACCGGTGGCAAGAGCGGCGAGCACGATCAGGACAATGGCAAACCGCATCCGCAGTTGAATGGCCGCATAGATTGTGCGCCAGCCCACTGGGTTTAACGTAGCTTGGAAAGATTTGTCCGGAGCGTCAGTTTTCTTTATTGGATTTTCACTTGGCTTACAATCGGATTCCATATCGCACAATACCCTAAAGGCAACGCAGTGAAGCATTTTTCGTAGTAAGGTAGCTGGTTTCGTGAGAAACCGGATGCATCAGAAAGGTCACTAGTGCGCGCCGGTTTCTCACGAAACCAGCTACATTTGCTCGTTAAAATGCTTCACAGCGTTGCCTTTAG
>JANODD010000231.1:0-3636 GCA_031412515.1 Planctomycetia bacterium
GACAACTGACCGTCACAGGCAGTGACGGATTGGCTCAAGGTCAGCACCGACTGGCGATGCTGCTGGGCCAGGTTGATGAAAGCATCTTCACCAATGTGTTCGCCATTGGCCTCCGCGAACTGCAGGAGCTGAGCACGCTCGACGACACGGCGGCCGCCGATGAGCTGTACAAGCTTTCGAGCGGACTGGATCGTGTGTCCTTGGTCGATGTTACACGGCAGTTGAAAAACGCTCGCCAGCAGATTGTAGGCGCGACTCCCGAACAAGGACAAATGCAGCAGTTGATGATGAAGCGCGAGAAACTGCGCGATGAAATTGAAAGTCTAACTGGGCATGGTCGTCGTTGGGGCGAACTGGCAGCGCTTCGTAACACTCAAAACGCTGAGCTCGAAGACCTCAAACAACGCATTGGGCAATGGGAACTGGAAGCTCGCACGTATGAAGTCGCTTTGCAAGTTCGTCCTAACTGGCAACAGCGCACAAAACTCGCTAACCAAATCAAAGAGCTGAACGCACGCACTGAGCTGCCTGAATCTGCGGCCGACAAGTTAGCGGAAATATCGAATGAAATCAAAGAACGTGAAAAGAAGCTCGCCGAATTCCGCCAGCAACGCAAGGAGCTTCGTGAACAGGCTCGCAATCTACCACTGCGTAGCGGCATTCTCGAACTCGCTGCAAAAATTGAAGCCGCGAATGAGCAATCGCCATGGATCACTTCCATTCAGAAGAATATCCAGCGACTGGAAGCCCAGCTTCAACAAACTCGCGAACAACTGATCGAAGACGCCAAGCGACTGGGCATTTCAGAAGAAGATCAGCAAGCTCTGCTGAGCGATCGACGCATGGCAAAGATGCCCGATCTATCGCGTCAAGCCATTACTCAGCTAGCTGGTCCGGCTCGCGACGTCCGCATGTACTTAACCCGACTGAAGCAAGCCAAGCAGCAGTGTGAAGCCGACAAGAAAGAAGCCGAGCGACTTGGCAAAGAACTTAGCGGCGCCTTGTCGACTCGCCAACAAGACAATCTTCATGATGCCATTCAGTCGACCGGCGAATTGATTGGCTTACTTCGCAAACGCTTGCAACTTCAAGAATCGCTCGATAAGCAAATTGCCCGCCGCGAAGAGCTTGAGGAAGATGCAGTGGATCTGGCTGCGGATGAAGCATTGCCGGTCGAACGCTCCTTTGTAATGGGAATCGTGTTCGTCGGTGGAATGTTCGCGGCACTATGCGGCGTTGGAAAATTACTCGGCATTGTCATCGAGAAAGATACTCAAAACGGTTTGTTGCTGTTAATTCTTGGTATTTTCCTGAACTTCATTTGGTTCACGTGGGGAAATATGATGGATCGCAACACCGTCACCGATCTAGAAGATGTTGAAGATCAACTGGAAGCGATCAAGAAGGAAATTCGTAAAACGGAAATTGAACGCGACGAGTTTGATCGACGCCTGCCGCCACATACCGGTACACTCGAGAGCCGCTTGCGAGACGCTGAAGGTGAAGTCGTTGACCTGGAGCGATTGCTTCCGCTGCAACACAATCTTCAAGCGGCCGTGGAACGTCAAGCCGCTGTTCGCAAACGTGGTCAACAGGCTGCAGAATCATTGCGTGTCGCACGAAGACAATGGACTAAGACGCTGACTCAGTTGGGACTAACTGAGTCGTTGTCGCCAAAAAACATTCGCATCATGGCCGAGGGCTATGAATCGCTCAGCCAGACGCGTAAGCGGATGCAAAGCCTTGAAGAAGAACTTGACACTCGCAAGATCGAGTTGGGTGCTCTGACGCAACGCATCGACTCACTTTCGCGGCAGGCCTTCGCGGCCAAAGCAGCCAGTGACGCAATCGCAGGCAGCGATTCAAAACGTTTCGAAGAAGACGAATTTGAAGAAATGCAGTCCTCTTCGAAAAAAGACCGACGCGATGATCGCCGAGAAGATCGGCGAGACGACAATCGCAATCCAAAACGACAACCGCTTGTCGCCGGCCAACCACAAGCAGAGCCCGTTCGAGCCGGCAGTGACGCGGCCAGCATGGCCCTCGAGCAACTCGCCAAGTTAACTTCGCTGATCAGTTCGCAAGAACAGTTCATTCAGCAGAAGAAGACCATGCGTGAACAAGATCACCATCATTCCAAGCAACAAGCCTCTGTCGAGAAAGCGATCGACAAACTAAATCGTATGCACAGCGCGAAACTCGCCGAACTCGGTTGCGAGTCCGAAGAGCAATTGCTTGAAATGCTCGAACTCAAGCAAGAGCACGAGAAACTGCAAAAGCAACTGGCTGAATTCAACGAACGCATTCGGGCAGTAATCGGCGGCGCGATTCCTTATGAAGGCATAGCTCGACTGCTCGACGGCGCTGGCGCGGATGATTTAGAAAAGCGCTGGGACGCGATCCAACAGCGCACCCAGCAGGCTGTGGCACGGGTCGCTCAACTGCATCAGCGACAGGGCGAACTGAGCCAAGAGATGAAATCGTTGGCTGGTGATTCGAGATTGGCCGAGGCCAAGCTGGAACTGGTCTGTCTTGAGAATCAATTGAAAGCCTGTGCGAGCCATTGGCAGACTTTGGCGGCGACGACCAACTTGCTTGATAAGGTCTGCGAAGTCTACGAAACCGAACGTCAACCGGAAACGCTACGTGAAGCTTCGGCATTCTTAAGTCAGTTGACCGAAGGCAAGTATGTTCGCGTTTGGACGCCGCTGGGCAAAAATCAATTGCGAATCGATAACGCCACTGGGCAGGCGCTGCCTTTGGAAGTGCTGTCGCGTGGAACTCGCGAAGCGGTCTTTATTTCGCTGCGATTATCGCTTGCTGCCGCGTATGCTCGCCGCGGAGTCACACTGCCACTGGTACTGGACGATGTGTTGGTCAACTTTGACACGGTGCGAGCCGAGTCGGCGGCCGAAGTGCTGCGTGATTTCGCAACTTTGGGGCATCAAGTTGTTATGTTCACCTGCCACGAACATATCATGCGGATCTTCCACGAGATCGGTGTCCAAGTTCGCGTGTTGCCACCGCAAGGCACACCGGGTGAAGCGATTGTTTACTATCCCGAACACAAAGTCATCGAGCAAGCCGAACCGGTTGAACGCATCGTCTACGTTCCAACCCCCATGCCAGAAGCAGTCCGCGAACCTGTCGTGGAAGTCCCTGTCGTACCAGTCGCCATCGCCCCTGCGCCGCGTCCCGAACCACTGCCGGTTGTCGAACCACCGCTTCCGCAACCAGTTAAAGCAGTAGTCGCTCCCGAATTGCCACCGCCACCTGTAAAACGTGTTGTCGTAGTCGAACACGAACCGCAAATCGACTGGCTGTGGTACGAGCATATGGACGAGGACATTGAAACCAACTTGGACCTCGGTTGGGTTGAGTCCGAAGACCATCCCGACGACAAACTACCACCGCCCGACCTCTGGTGGCACCGCGTCGCAAGGACCGATACGACATCAGCGATCCTCGACTAGAGTTCCTTGTAGCCGGTTTCGTAGGGCCACACGGACGACGTTGTGCTCCATGATGGCTCGACACTCCTCGTCGCTTTTACTGCGTTGCGACTGTAGGCGTGTCGCGCCGAATGAGTTGGCAAGACGCACATATGCGCGGGGAAATCTTAGTAATGCCGCATTC
>JANODD010000232.1:0-11383 GCA_031412515.1 Planctomycetia bacterium
GCTCGGGGTGGAAAGTCGGCATTTTGGACTTAACCGACGGCGAACCAACTCCCTTTGGCGACCTGGTCACGCGAGCCGCTGAAACTCGTTCTGCGAGCAAAGCACTGGGTGTAACTTGGCGAGAAAATCTCGGCTTGCGCAATCGATTTTTAGAACCAACTTTAGAAGCTCGAGGGTTGCTTGCAGGTGTCTTTCGCCGGGCGCGGCCCAAGTGGTTGTTTGCTCCCTACTGGGAAGACGCTCATCCAGATCACATCGCTGCCACGCAGCTGATCGAAGCCGCACGATTTTGGTCTAAGCTCACTAAGAGCGACTTGCCTGGCGAGCCGTATCACCCCAGCCGTGTTTTTTATTACTACTGCGTGCACCTGAAACACGTTGCGCAGCCAGCTTTTGTGCTCGACATTACTGACCAATGGCAAGCCAAAGCCGATTCGATCGCTTGCTACGTCAGCCAGTTTACGACTGGCAAGGAACTCATCTCGCCTTCGATGCTGGACCGCCTACGTGACGAAGCGGCCTATTGGGGAAAGATGATCGGCACTCGCTACGGCGAACCTTTTACCTCGCGTGAACCGATTGCCCTGAGCGATCTAACGCGATTGATGTAGCTCTTACACAGGGTAGCTGGTTTCTTGAGAAACCGGAAAGTAAGTGGCCTGCGTTAGCACCCGACATCAACGCCGAGCCTCGTCGTTTGACCCACAGCCTGCGGAGACTGTTGAGTTAATAGCAATTGTTCATGTGTCGCATAAGTTATGCAAAATAGTTGACCGGTTTTTCGGATCGCGGGCGTCCCCGCCCGCTGAACTCGCTAGGTGACTTGGGCGACAGCAAAGAACCCGTTTACCGTCTAGAAAGCGAGCTCGTCAAACTCACTTGCAAGTCACCTAGTCACGAGCGGGCGAGGACGCCCGCGCTCCGAAAAACCGGTCATCCGCTTTGTCAGCTTCTGAGAACGGTTGTGTATTGCTATTAACTCAACACTCTCCTATTCGATTAGTGAAAAACAAACATGAACAGTATATCGATTCGACAGCATCACTCCTCATTTGGGATTGTGCAACGCATCAGCGACATCGCCCTCATCGCATGTTCGCTGTATCTCAGTCAATGGTTAGTTCAGCAGCCATTCAATAGTCGCAATCCGAATGCTCTATTAGCGACAAGTCTGATTTTTGTGCTTTGTGGCGAAGTGCTGGGAATCTATCGCAAAGATCGTTGTAATACTCCTGACCGCGAGATGGCGAGCGTCCTTGCAAACTGGGTGGTGAGTTTATCTTTGTTAGCTTGCGTGGCCTTCTTTGCGCGCCAGGGATACGATTTCGCTCGAGGTGGTATGCTCGCCTGGATTATTCTCGGCGGGTCCAGTATCGCACTCGCTCGAATGGTATTGCGAGTTGCTTTGGAGAGTCTGCATAGCAGCGGTTGGGCTGTAACAAAATGTGCCATCGTTGGCGTGAATCCACTTGGCTTGCAATTGCTCGATAACATCAAGCAAAATCCTGGCTCGGGTTTGCAGCTCGTCGGTTTCTTTGACGATCGAGCTCAGCAACGCAATAGCGAGCTGGTAGTTGCGCAGAACTACAGTATCGGCAAGCTGGATGAATTGATCGCTAAGGCCCAAGCAGGCGAAGTGAGTACGATTTTCTTGACGTTGCCGATGCGTGCCGAGAGCCGAATCCGATGGCTGCTCGAGCGGCTAGCCGACACCACGGCCAGCGTTTACATCGTACCCGACTTCTTTGTGTTCGAACTGCTTCACTCTCGCTGGAGTTCAGTCGGCGGTTTGCCTGCGGTCAGTGTTTTTGAAACCCCGCTGTACGGAGTCGACGGTTGGACAAAGCGAGTTTTCGATTTTACCGCAGCATTTGTGGGATTGATCATGATTTCGCCGATCATGATTTTGGTCGCAATTTTGGTCAAGACAACTTCTCGCGGTCCAGTGTTCTTTCGACAAAAGCGTTATGGACTCGACGGAAAGGAGATCTGGGTTTGGAAATTTCGTTCCATGCGAACTTGCGACAATGGTCCTGTCGTAAAGCAAGCGACCAAGCATGATCCTCGCATTACTCCAATCGGAAACTTCCTGCGGCGATCCTCGCTCGACGAGCTCCCGCAATTGTTCAACGTGCTTGAAGGCTCGATGTCGCTGGTCGGCCCTCGTCCCCACGCGTCGGCGCACAATGAACATTACCGCAAGCTAATCAAAGGCTACATGTTGCGGCATAAGGTCAAACCAGGCATTACTGGGCTGGCACAAGTCGAAGGATTCCGCGGCGAAACCGATACGCTCGATAAGATGCAGAAGCGGGTCGACTTCGATCATCGCTACATTCGCGAATGGTCCTTGTGGCTGGATGTGAAGATCTTGCTAAAGACGCTCGGCGTAGTTGTGCAGCAGAAGAACGCTTACTAGGAACGGCGACTCCGTTGAAGGCAATAAAAATGAGGTAGGCGATCCAGGTCAGTCGCAGCCAAGGGTATCGCAGAGTCACTTCTGCGTTAGCAAACCAGATCCAGGCAAGGTCCATCGCCCAAACGATCGTGAACAAGTGATTGAAATAGAGCCCAGCACCAAACTCGAGCCCGATCATGTCACGCGTCTGACGAGCGGTCTCAGCCAGTGCAGATGCATGGCTCCAGTGATGATGAAAATGAAACGCCGCAACGACGTGAGCGACAAAGAACAGAAAGCCGAGTGTCCAAACCATTCGAAGGCTTCGATCCCATCGACTCGGTTTGGATTGAAGTGCCCAGGCGATAAGAGTCGCGAAAAAGAGTAGAACTGAAACGCGGATTGTCCACGCAATAATCAGTGTTGACACTTGGAAACCTACAACTACACAGGATCTACTTTAGGTGGTGTTTGAATGGTGCGGAGAGGTGCGAGCTCAGCGACGAAGTCTTCAACATCGGTGAATTCACGGTACACACTTGCAAAGCGAACATAGGCGACTTGATCTAGTTGTCCAAGGCGCTCCATGACCATTTCGCCGATCAGTCGGGTTGGGATTTCTGCGTCGTATTCCGCCAGAACTTCTGTTTCGATATCAATCGCAAGCTGGCGGATTCGATCGCTGCTGACAGGTCGTTTCCAACAAGCTCGTTTTACGCCGTGTTCAATTTTTTCACGCTGAAACGGTTCTCGCACATCCCCTTTTTTAACTACTTGAAGCGACGAATGGCCAACGCGTTCATAAGTCGTGAAACGCTTTCTGCATTGACTGCAGAAGCGTCGTCGTCGGATGGCCTTGCCATCTTCACAAGCTCGAGAGTCAAGCACTCGATCGTTATCTGCGTTACAATGTGGGCAGATCATGGTCAGCTCCAAGCCGGGACGCTACCCTATTGAAAATTAAAATCTGGCCTGATAGTAACCGCAACGGCGACTCTGTTGAAGGTACTGGGTACTTTTTCGCCATAGTTGTTGATACCGAGCGCCTAAGTTTACTAGCCTACAAGCCAATAAAATTAGGCGATGCGTCGACTCGATTCGATTCGAAACCAACTGAACATACTTAAGAACTGAACTCTAAGAGAACTTTAATGTCAGATCAAGCAAATCAACCCGAAAGTCAATCACCGGCTCGTGAGGCTTTTTTGGCTGCGGCTGCCGCCAAAATGGAAGACAACAAGCAGACTCCGATCGAACGGAGTCTTTGGCAAGGCGGATACTCAGCCAAAGCCATGTATGGGACCTGGGCCATTTCGACGATCATCACAATCGCGGCTATTGCTTTGATCGCTACATTCGCGATGGACGTGCCCAACATCTGGCCAATCGCGGGCGCCGTGTTGATTTTCTGGTGGGTGGTAGCCATCGGAAACTATGTGTACAAACGACTAAGCGTTCACTACGAATTGACCACTCAACGGTTTATTCATCAAGCAGGCATTCTCGTACGGCGTACGGATCGCATCGAGGTGCTCGATATTGACGACGTCAGCTTCACCCAGGGAATTGTCCAACGCATGTTGGGCGTTGGCACGATTCGATTGACCGGCAGCGACCGAACTCACCCAGAAATGATCCTAAGCGGAATCGATAAAGTGCCTGAGATCGCAAGTTTGTTTGACGACGTGCGTCGGGCGGAGCGTCGCCGAAGAAGCTTGCACATCGAAGCTAGTTGAATCTGAAATCCACTTACCAGCGGTCGCCAAGGATTAAAATGCCATCGTCAGCCTCTGCAGGATCATTCATTACTGGTTCGAGAATAGAATCGTCGCTTGGCATGACTTCTTCGTATTCGTAGGTGTCACCACCGATTACTTCAGCCGGTTGCCGGTTAGAGGTTACGACACTATTCGGATCGCTTAGGATAGATCCAACGCGACCATTTTCTGGATCCGTTCGTTGCCACTTGCCGCCAACGCCTGAGTAGTCGCAAAGGTAGCCAGGTGCACAGAGGGAGCAGCCGCTTGAAACGGATCCGACGGCGACAAGCAAAAACGCAATAGCTGTTCGCATGATAGTCCCTGGTTACACTACTTAAGCCGGCTCTTACTTCGCGAACTAATTCAATAATAGTCCTACTTTCATTGTCATCGGCTATGTCAAAGGTGAATTCTTAGGCAAGCTTTGCGGATTAAGGCGAGTTTAATGGAATGGAAAAGTGCTAGCATACGCCCGAGTTGCCGTCACCAAGCTGTTGCCTGAAGGAAATTGGACGTGACTGCGAAGAAGCCTGTACTCAAAAAGCCTGTACTCAAGAATGAAGTGAAGGAGCCGAATGGTCCGCTTGTCGTCGGTTGCCTGCTCGCTTTCGCTTGGTTCGTAATGGCCCTGGCGGCGAGCAGTCGCATGTACTTTTTGGCGACATACCGCGTTGGAGAGATGGTCGAACCGTTTTGGGAACCGTTTGCGGCGACAAATTTAGTGGTTGCGTTTTGCTTTAGCTTGGCCGCTTGGTGGATTGTTTGGTTGTCGCTGAACCTCAAAGCAGGCCGAGGTCCACAATCACGTGCGATACTGTTATTCGCCTTCAGTCTCCTACCACTTGCGATTTGGGGACTTCGAGTTGTTGGCATTGCAAATTGGCCGCCGCAGTTTTGGGAAGTCATTTGGATAGCCGCATGGACCGGGTTCAGCTTCAGTGAATTGACCCGCAGTCACGTCGAAACTAATCCTGAACCAGTCGACCAATCCGTCCTGCGAGCCAGTTGGACAGCGTTCGCTGGCTTGGCTTTGGTCAGTTGTTTGGCGGGAGGTTGGTGGTTTAGTCAGTCGGTTGAGTACTACCAAAATTTCCTCCTAGGCTTCAACGACTTTGGGCACTTTTTGCAGAGAGTTGCCAATACGGCTGAAGGGCGGGGCGTATTGCTGGAGACCCCCGTACTACCGATGTTCTGGGACCACTTCAATCCAGGGCTACTTCTCATGGTCCCACTTTGGAAAGTCTATCCGAGCGTGAAGTTAGTTTTTGCATTGCAGGCGGCGGCGCTGGCCGTTGGTGGCATTTTGATTTTTGCGATCTCGCGGCGACTTGGACACTCAATGCTAACCGCGTTGGGTTTTGGAATCGCTTGGTTGATCCAACCTTCCGTTGGGCAGATGAACCTTGCCTACACCTATGGATGGCACCCGATCACCTTTGCCATTCCTCTTTTACTTTCGGCAATCCTGTGCTTATTGAGCAAACAACGAGCGGCCGCGCTGCTATGCACATTGCTAGCACTATCTATGGAAGAAAGTGTATTTGTGATTGTTGCATTGGTATCGGCAGTCTGTGCCGCTTTGCCCATGTTTGAGCAGCGATACTTGAAACTCAATAAAGCTTCAAAACTTTCAAGCGGACGCGGGTTGATTGAAGCCCTGCCTACAGTGATTTGGACTGTGGTCGCAGTAGTATCAGTGCTTGGATTTGTACTGGTGTATAAGTTCAGTGGATTGGAAGAGTTTCAGACGGGGCGATTTGTGGCGCTCGGAAACTCGCCAACGGAGATAGTTATGTCTCCTTTGATTCGCCCTGACGCTTTTTGGGGCCGAGTCCTAAAGTTAGAGAATGTTATGTTTGTATTGCTCCTGTGGCTGCCTTGCGGGTTGCCGTCGCTTTTACGAGGGTGGCGTTATGTATTGCCAACTTTGTTACCGCTCGGTGTGTTAATCGTCTGGGATCATGCCCCGGCGCACAACTTGGCTTTTCAGTATCCATCCACATTACTGCCATTGTTCTGGTTAGCAACATTGTCGGGCGCAATGAAAAGCAGATTTAGAAGCGATACCCCCTCGACGTTACCTAGTGCCATGACCGCCCTGGTAACGGGGTTGGTTTTGAGCTTGTTTGTCGGGCAACTACCTTTCAGTTCACCGACCTTGCGGGATGTAGAAGCAACTGCCTATGGAGCGGATTCAAAACTAACACGAAAAAGCGACGAAGAGGACGGGCGTTGGTTGACTTCGCAGCTTGAGAAGATCAAAGAAGGCGGAGACGAGTGCCTTGCAACGACTCATATCGCAGCTCATCTCGTAGGCAATCGAGACATTGAAACGGTTGGCCAGTACGTACAGCGACGAGATAAACTAGCGGCTTTGCCAGACCGTAAGGGAACTCCAATCTTGCACTATCGATGGGTGATCCTTGACCGGAACGATTTAGCCACATGGTCAGCGGCGGATATTGCACAAGTTGAGAATGAAGCCCGCGAGAGTGGTTTTGAACTTATCACGGATCAATTCAACATCGGAATTTACAAACGCCCCTAATGCTTTGTCCAACTTTAATTTTGGGATGAACATCAGTCAGCCGACGGCACTAGCCGCGGGTGAACGAAGTGGTTTTCGTGCAAAATTAATAGTTTGTCCAACGTAAATCTGTCGACCGCAAATCATTGGTCTTAGATTGTTAGTAAGTTACGTTGAGTCAAGTACTTCATTCACCCGCGGCTAGCGCCGTCGGCTCACTTACCTATCTTCCGCGGCTAGCAGACGCTACCAGCATCAGCCACGATTAGCTAGCAGTTCAGCCAAAGCGTTACCCAGACTCAAAACTTGAGCCAATCTAGAATTATTTTGAAACAAAGTTTTCTGGACCCCTGAATTGCTATTGGGCAAACAGAATCTACTGTGGTACGGTTTTACCACGACCCAGAAAAGCGTTTCCCAGAGCGCTTAGAACCCGTTTAGCATCCTTGAACTCAGCGAATTAATCGCCCAAAATCGTTCAGGAGTAGTACAAGCATTGGCATAGGAGGTGCCCTCATGCAATTTGTTAGCATGGAAGTGAACCGTCACGGTTCCAGCGATCAACTTCAATTGGGAAAACTCTCGCCGGGCTTGAACGCCATCTGCGGTCCCAACGGCTCAGGCAAAACCACGCTGCTCAATTGGTTGCGTCAAATGGCGGTCGAAAACTCACCGCGTTCAACGTGGAATGATCGGCCTAGCTCGATGCAAGCCCCGCAGTCTGGCAAAGTCGAACTTCGCAATCAACAAAACACTTACAACATCTCGCAGTCAAGCAACGGACAAGTTACTTGCAACCTAGTCGGTGGTTTCGAACGGGGTGGTTATCAGTCCAACGCCACAAGCACCCTCTCGCCAGAGCAACAGCGGGCATTCAGCGAGTTGACCAGCATTCAGCATGGCGTCGATAACATCAGTCGCCTCGAGTCGCTCGCACGAAGCCTTGGCATTGATCAACCCGCTGTAAACCACACACTCAACGAACGCCAAACGCTGCTCGCGCGACAAACAGATATCAACAGCCGTCTTCGTTCGCTCGAAGGATTGCGGTCCACACGCGAAGGTTTGCTTTCCCGTCGCGGACAACTGGAAGGCGAGCTTCATCGTGTGCAGCGAGATTCTCAATCGCATCGCGGCTACGGAGTGCTAGGTGATCGCGAACGTTTGGAAGATCACCGCAGTGGACTCGCAACGGAATTGCGCGACGTTCGTGCAGAATTAGCGGCCCTTGAACGCGACATTGCCGGTCAAAAAACGAGTTGGCCGCTCCGGCGTGGAATGAGTGACGTCGATATTGGATCCACTTATCGCGAACAACTGGAACAGCTTGACGCGAGACTGGATCGCTGGCGTCAAACGCTGAGAGATTTGCGAGCTCACCGTGAACGGCTAGAACACAACGCGACCGACGCTCGACTCGACAAGCAAATTGGGGACCAGCTATCGATTACCAAAACTGCTGAGCCCCGGGCTGCTTTGCGTTCACTGGAAGCACAACTGATAACCGCTAGCCAGCAACTCGATGTGTTGATCGATCGTCACGATCGCACTTCTGAAAGCTACCACGCACAAGCTTCACTGCCTGCATCGCTGCGTAACATGCAGCGCGATCTGTACGAAGTGTGCCAACAGTTGGCTCGTCAAGAATCCAACACCGCCGCTGAAACGCTTCGACAACAAGCCGCTCAATTGGCTCGCAGCGAATCAGAACTTCTTCAATCGGTTGAAAAACTGATCGATGAACGAGCTTCGTTGTTGCGCAAGATTGCGGATGAATATCATCTGTCGATGGACCAACTGACGCTCGCATTTGGCGATTGGTGCGAGTGTCACGACCATCCTCATCTTACTCAATGGCTACTAAACGAAGCCCCTGGCCCACATAGTCATGAGGCCTATCACGAAGAGACTCATCTGGGCGAGCAGCGTCGCGTTGCATTGCAAAATCGCACTGCAGAATTGCAATCGCAGTTAAAGGAAATCGAATCACAAATTGCACTACGCAGGCAGCCTGAACCCGCGAATTTGCTTCGCAGTGAAGCCGATGTGGTTCGCGATTTGGATAAAGTAATCATCGAGTTGCGTGACCTTGAAGAACGTGATCGCTTGCGAGTGGAACTAGACGAGATTCGCCGATCCTTGGCGAAGTTGCCAGTGGAAGTATTGGCCACCGATCGATTCCGACAACTGGTCAACAAGCATCTTGATGGATTGACGATTGCATCGCGTGTGAACGGCTCAGACTCTCGTTATGCAAATCCCTACCGCACGACGTATGGCAATCAGAACAGTAGTGCAAATGGGAATGTACATCGCCACACGGCCGTATACTTGAATGGCAGTGGTTCAAGTGCTTTACATAGCAACGGTCGACCCGCAGCTTCCAACGCGCCAACGCCCGTTGTTGAATTGGCGATGCGATTGGCGATTGCCGAAGCGATGTCCGAACGCAATCAACCGATCAGTTTGCTAGTCGATGGACCGCTTGATCATCTAGCGCCAGAGTTGCAGCAGTCCGCTGTTCGGCATCTCGACACCGTGGGCACCACTGGTCAACAAGTTGTTTTGTTTAGCAGTGATGAACGCATTGCCGAACTGGTTCGCTCTGCTCGCGGCTGGGTGGGTTACATGCATGACTGGAAAGCCGTTCGGCCGGTCGCTAAAGTTTTCTCCGTGCAGAAGCCAACCCTTGATGTCAATCGTCAATTGCTCGCTTACGCAAATGATCACGAAGCGGACAAATGGTACGAACCAGCTGTGCCTCGACAACGCTTGGTGCGTCAAGCCCCAGTTGCGACGACTTATCATCAATTGACCGAACCATCGTTGATCGAAGACTGCCCTTCACTCGATGCGACATCAGCGGCTCGCTTGCGAGCGTTGGGAATCGATCGCGTCGGCGACTTGCTTGCGACCGATCCACATTGGTTAGCTGAACACTTGCGATTGAACGGAGTGACCAGCAGTACCGTCATGCGTTGGCAAGCGGAAGCAAAATTGCTGTGCAATGTCCCGCAGTTGCGTCCCTTTGATGCACGCGTTTTGGCTGGTGCTGGCGTACGTCATCCACGACAACTTGCCGAGATGCATCCAAGCCAGTTGCTCGATCGCGTCGAACGTTTTTTAGCAACTGATCGTGGCCGTGAGATCCTTCGCAGCGGTAATAGTTATGAACTTACGCGAATTACATCGTGGATCGCCTCAGCCAAAAATGGCGACAAAGGCCGTTCGTACGTTGCAACTGTGAATCGTCCTCAACGAACCCCGCAACTTGACGACAATTACTACGATGATAACTCGGCGGATCCTTATCTTCACTCGGGCGAGTCACGACCATCGTACGACTATGATGCTGAGCATTCCGCCGGTTATGGCAGGATGAGTGCAACGCGAGACGATGACGAGTACGAGTACACTCGTTCACGCCGACCGTCTCCGGTTCGAGATGCGACCTATCCGATAGTCAATCGCGAATATGAACCACGTGAAGCGTTAGAGCCCCGAACAAGTCGTGAGCCACGTGGACGCGATCCACGTGAACTCGAAACTCGTGATTCAAGACATTCGGATCTAAATTCGCGAAATTCAGTTCAACGCGAGACTCGCAAACCACGACCAGCCGTCGTTGAAACACCAAGAGCCGCAGTCGCCAGCGTCAAAAGTGTCCGTCAAACCACAGCCGCAGGCGTCCGTTTCTACTTGGATCTATCCAGCCCAGTCGTTGATGCTCCATCAATCGGGCCACGTGTTGCAGAAAAACTCGAAGCGATTGGTATCGATACAGTCGAGCAATTTTTGGCTGCGAGTGCTGATATGGTTGCGTCGCGTTTGGACGCCAAGCGTGTTGACGCCGCCACCATTCGCGACTGGCAAGACCAAGCTCGCTTGGTATGCCGCATTCCGAACTTGCGTGGCCATGATGCCCAGTTGCTCGTTGCTTGCAAAGTGACATCACCTGAGGAGCTTGCACGGATGAATGTCGCCAGCTTACTTGCTCAAGTGACCACGGTTGCGAAGAGTCCTGAAGGCCAGCGAATGTTACGTGGCAGCCAAGCCCCTGATCATGCCGAAGTCACCGACTGGATCAACTGGTCAACCAACTCGCGCAGCCTAAACGCTGCCTGACTGACCAGTAATATTGAAGCAGAGAAACCTATCGAGAGAACACGCAGCAAGAAACCAGGTTCATCTGCTCCCTCAGTCGACTAGAACACCAACGGCAAGCCAAAGCGGCTTGCCGTTTTTTCATTTTGCAGACTGGCTAGCGACGATGGAACGTATTTGCTTTCCGTCCCGGGCTTGCCCCGGCGGAAGCACAACTCACAAGCTAAGGTCGCAAACTCGCATCGAACGCGACGAGGGCTTATGCCGCCATGGAGCTGATCGCGATCGAAGTCGCAACATTTCATCCCTGTTGCAGTAGCGTATCAAAAGTTTCGCTGCGGCTCGCTGGAGTACGAGTACCGCTTCGCTGAGTACGAGTACGAGCACGAGCACGAGCACGAGCACGAGCACGAGCACGAGCACGAGTACGAAAAACACCGTTAGATTGGCTAGCGACGATGGAACGTATTTGCTTTCCGTCCCGGGCTTGCCCCGGCGGAAGCACAACTTACAAGCTACGTGCGCAAACTCGCATCGAACGCGACGAGGGCTTATGCCGCCATGGAGCTGATCGCGATCGAAGTCGCAACATTT
>JANODD010000233.1:0-47885 GCA_031412515.1 Planctomycetia bacterium
GCGAAAAGTCGGTAGCGGAATGCGTCAAGCATTTCGTGCATGCAACTTTGGCCCGCAATATCAACTCCCGAAAGCCTTGACGGCTTCCGCTACTGCGTTTGTTCACGACTTTCCGACAGCCCAGCTTCCAGCTTGCGATTCTTAAGACTTAACAATTTGCATTTTGCAGTTTTCCTTTTTTGCCTTTTTCAATTTTTCGCTGGCAAACGACTCGTAAAGCACTGGTTATCGCTCCAAAATCGCAGCCATTGAAAAAGCTAAAATGAAAACTTCAATATGAAAGATGAATTTCTACTCGAGCGGTTAGCAAGTAGAATGCTTACCCCGCTTTAATCAATTGCCATCGCGGGAAATTTTGATACTTGCTAAGCTCCCTCAAAGAGTCTGGGTGTAGTTAGCCATCGCCGGTGACCGATTGTAAGGATTGTTCGACTCTTTCCAATCAGAGTGACTTCGACGGCTATGCGTGTAGCGAGTTGCGACAGCATTGAACTGGTTTTGCACCGGGAAGCGTTCGATAAATAGCATTGGAGCGTACGAGCGAATGAGTCGCTTGACGAACCTGCTGCCACGCGAAATGAACTCACTCGTATTGGATCCCAAGGAAGGGCGAGCCGATGAGACGTGTTGACCGTCGAAATTTTCTAACCACGACCGCATTATTTGGCTCCGCCATGGTTTCTTCTGCTGCGTGGGCGCAGCAGACCGACCCCAAGAGCGAGCCGGTCTATCGTATCTCAAAGAACGATAGTCAAAACCCAGCCCTTGCAGCTGAAGCAAATGCACATCCACTTGATCCGGCTTTGGTGATCGCTCACAAAAGTCTAGAGAATATCCGCACTTCCATCGCTGATTACTCTGCCATTGTCATCAAACGCGAGCGAGTGAATGGCACGTTGGGCGAACATGAATTCATGTACACCAAGGTCCGAAACCGCAAGCATGAAAACGGGGCCGTTAGAGTTCCCTTCAGCGTTTATATGAACTTCCTAAAACCGGCGAGCGTCAAAGGCCGCGAAGTTCTGTACGTTGAAGGTGCCAACGGCAACAACATCACGGCTCACGAAGGTGGCATGAAGGGCCGCTTTCTGCCGACAATGAATCTTGATCCCCATGGCATGATCGCCATGCAAGGACAACGTTATCCGATCACCGATTTTGGTTTTGAAAACTTGGTCATAAAGCTGATCGAAAAAGGTGAGCGGGATCGCAAGCACGGAGAGTGCACTGTTGAGTTTCGAACGGGTGCACAGGTCGAAAAAGATCGTCCATGTACCGTGATTGTGGTAACGCATCCCATACCACGTCCTTACTTCGATTTCCATGTCGCCGAAATTTTCATCGACGACAAGCTAAACATTCCTGTTCGTTACGCAGCTTATTCTTGGCCAACTCAAGAAGGTGCCGAAAAGGAACTGCTTGAAGAATATACCTACCGCGATATCAAGCTCAACTTGAACATGACCCCTGCAGACTTTGATGCCAAAAACACAAAGTACAACTTCTAAGTAAGGCTGCATCCGCAATTACTAACCTCAGAAGCCGCTGGACCGACCAGCGGCTTTTGCTTTTTAAAGACGGTTGAATTATCGAAGCCGATGTAACCCCAACTCGATGCGTTTTGTGTTAACGAGCGAGAGAGCAGGTGGGTGTGAACGCAGCAGATTTACGAGCTGTGAACTAGTCACCGCGAAGTGCTGGCTGGCTTCGCTCATATCGAACACGCACGCAAAGAGAACGTCCAGCAACTCGGCGACGATCGCTGGGAAGTCATCGTGTTCAGTCGAAACATCGATCCGATTTCCAGCCATGCGACTGCGCCAAAGCGGACTAGCGCGATCTGCAGCCGTCGGTCCATTGATGTCGACCTGTGATAGCAGCTCGCGATGTTCGATCGCCAAAACCATTCGTAAGCGCTGAATAGCGACGCGCCGATTGTCAGCTTGACTACGGCGTTCGCTCGCCTCCGCCCGCACGCCGGTTGACTTATGTTCAATTACAACGGCAGTTTCGACTTTATTGCGGTGTTGTCCGCCCGGGCCGCCACGCCGCTGGACGCGTACAACACAGTCGTCCAGTAGCTCGTCCACCGAAAGTCGTGCTGGATGCATAATAAGCGGGGAAAGCGTCCTGTTTGCCAGCATCCCATTAGCGTCGGTCATAATGCCGCCAACGCAGGCAAACTTACAAAAAAACAGTGTACAAAGTGCCCAGGACTGGAGTTGAACCAGCAAGGGGTTGCCCCCACAACGACCTCAACGTTGCGCGTCTGCCAATTTCGCCACCTGGGCAGTGCTTACCTAAACTGGCCACCAACTCGTTGATGCACCATTTCGCGAGCAATCAGTCTAGAATTTGCGTCGACTTCGTCAAGTCCGTGTTGAACCTTTAGTTGCAGAGCACGCAAGGAATCTTGCACTTCCAACGACCACCTGCAAACGGACGCCGAACCTGTTAGACCAAATTTTGAAAATAGTCGCAGCGATTTCGCCGCTACGCCTTTTCTGTAATCAGGTTTGCCACCAATTCAGGCTTGTCTTGGGTCCGCAAGTGCGCGATTTGATCAGCAGGAACTCCAAGTTTTTCAAGATTTTTGGCCAATGAATCCCAAACCTTTTCTCGCTTTTTGCCTTCAGTAAGATAGAGCTCCGTGATCAATTCCTGGGCCCGCTGAAAAGCTATGGCGTCGCGATTGTTATAAAATCGCTTAATTACATTCTGCTGGTACTTAGAATAATTTTCCTGAGGCATGTGGACTGATCCAGGCAATGAGTTGATGTAGGGCAATTTAAGTTGACATCGAGCACCGAAAAGCTATCGGCATTTTGCTCAACCAGGGCGTGGAATTGCTGCCGTTAACACACAATTATACATTTCGGAAAAGTCAAAACCGCCTTTGAAGGTGCACTTATACCAAGCAAAAATACACTTTTTGAAAAAAAGATTCGTGAGCCGACGGCGCTCGCTAGTGCACTTGAGCGCAGGTGAGCAGAGTGGTTGAGGATTATCCACCAAGTGGTGCTTTGGCCTTTGCCGCGAACCGCTCAGCCAATTATGGAGGAGCAATCAAGGAACCCTGTTGTGGAGCAAAATTGTCATCGTTGTTAGACAGCGCAGCAACACCCACCGCTAAACCCGCAATTCCCAACAAGCCACCAATTCCGCCTCCACCAAGTCCGCCTCCACCGCCACCGCCACCGCCGCCGAGTCCGCCTCCTAACCTGCCCCCGAATCTGCCACCACCTCCGAAACCACCGCCAGGTGCCCCAAAGCCGCCCCCGGCAGCTGGTTGGAAACCATCCTGTGCAAACGGAGGAGGAACTTCCTCTACGATCGGAGCAATATCGACTGGGTCCGCCAGCTCAACATTCAAAACATTGCCGGGCTGTTGCAGCGATACGAATCCGGCGGCGATAGGACGGAGGTTAGCTACGGGAGCTGCGACAGCTTCAAAGCCAATAATGGCCCCTCCGTCTTTTCCCATCACGACCAAATCATAAATGCCACCAGACAAGCCCATTAAACGAAATTTCCCATCACGCGAAATGGGTGCCGCCGCAACACTGCGCCCTGCCTGAAAGACGTGAGCAATGTTGCCGGTCAGATTTTGTTGCGAAAGCGGGACGCCTGGTCGGGAAACTTGTCCAAGTAGATCGCCATTCTGAAGGAGAACTTTTGGAGAGGTGTAAATAACTCGCTTGTCGGCAACAGGATCTTTGTCAAAGACTTTTGAGTTGTAACTTTCCGAAGGCACCCAATTGTCTCGTAACAATTCCTTAGCGCGAGTGGCCGAAGCGGTCGAAGCACAAACCTCAAATGAGGATGGCGAACCGCTCCCCACAGGCAGTATATGAACACCAAACGTTGCGTAGGTGAACTCGCTCCTCGCCATAAAACTGTACGTTCCAGCCGCTATGTTTTTAAACTTAAACTCTCCATTCGCGTCTGTCTTCTCACGGGCAACTACTTGGCCCTTCCGCAAAAGTAGCACTTCAACGGCCGGACGTGGCGCTAGCGAACCTCCGTCACCATAGGCAACCAACTTGCCATCAACGCCACTGCTATCGTTCAAACCAATCCACTGATTCATGTACAGCGGATTCAAATAGGTTTCTGCAGAATCGACTCGCTGTGCTAATTCGCCGGTCGAACCCTGTTCCGATACGGAATTCTGTCCCAACGCAAATGGGTCTTGTCCCCATGCAACCAATGACGTTGCGAGAAACACAGGACAAACCCCAATCAAGAACGCAACTGATTGTGCTCGAGTCATCTTACTCCCCTTGGTTCGAAGTACCGAACGTTTTGGCAAAATTCAATTCGGACTGTTTACGCTATGGCCGGAAATTATATGGGCTCAGGTTTTCGAGGTCAACTTTTTCCCATTTTTTTATTTTCCCGAATTATGGGGCAGATTGCCCGATACACCATTGTTGCTGTCAATCGAAGCAAAAGTCGTGCCGATGAAGCCCGGAAGAATGTGCATAGTCGCCTTTTGCTCCGCAAAAGTAGCGTCGGGCCTGAATATCGGCATTGCAATCTCACTATACGCAATAGTACCAGCTAATTTTCTGCCAAGCTTACACAGCCTCGCGATGCAACAATAATATGATCAATGACTTGAATGCCGATAAGCTCACCGGCTCGTTTAAGCCGCTCTGTTACGGCACGATCCTGGCTGCTGGGCGTCGGATCACCGGAAGGATGATTGTGAACTAACAATATGGATGATGCGGCCTCGCGAATCGCAGGCCGAAAGACTTCACGTGGATGGACAAGACTGGAATCCAAAGTGCCTACGGTAATTTGGTGAATTGAGATCGGTTGCAATTTTGTGTCGAGCGTGACGATATGGAATTCCTCTTGGCAAGCATCTACGACTAACCGCGAAAAGTGGCGGGTGCAATATTCTATCGCGGCCGCGGTGCAGTTGAGCTTATCCTGTCGTAGACCGTGCTGCTGAAGAGATTCCGCAACGCGCCGACCAAGCTCGATGCCCGCCATAATTTGACAATAAGCGACCTCAGAAACGGCGCCGCTAATCTTCTTCAGTTCGATGGGTGATAAGCTTCGCAGTGAATCGAGACGCTCGCTAAACCGATTTGCCACTCGCTGTCCAGCTTGTACTGCGGACTCTCCCTTGCGCCCCGATCGAATCAAGATAGCAAGTAATTCGCTCGTTCTTAAATTGCCCGCACCAAGCTTGAGCAACCGTTCGCGAGGGCGCTCCTCCAGCGGACTTTGAGTTACCTGGTCACCGTCCAATTGACGAGAAATCCAGTCTTCGTCAATAAAAGATGCCTTAAGACCCGTCCACAGGTAAGTTTCGTGCTCACTCCCGTCGCGGACTTGCAAAATTCCTTCACGATGCAATTGCTTTAACAAACGCGTGATAAATGAAGCCTTCGCTTCTACGCAGTGCAGCCGAACTTCCTGCGTCGTAAATTCATCCAAATCCTGAATCGCCCTTAAGACTTCCGTGTATTTCTCGCGGCGTTCTTTAACAGCGGAAGACGGTGGCATTAACAGCTCCAACTAGAAGGAGTATCAAAGCAATTGTTTTGACAGCATTGGGATTTTATAGAATTAATGTGTGGTTTGGTAGCAGATCGACAAATGAAAAAGCCTCAGCTTTCGCTGAGGCTTTTTCGTTCAAGTCCGCGGACCTTCGACCGCTAAGATGGGCTTAGAGCAAGTAGGGGCCGATCGAGTCAAAATAAGAGTCGACCGCCTCGACCACTTTTTCAGACTTTTCGTTGCTGGAGCAGAAAAGTCCGTCGACTACTTCATCATCGTCCTTCTCACCGAACCAGCCGCCGAAGGCTGGGACAGCCGTTGAACTACCCACTGCATTCGTTGTCACACTCAACAGCGAAGCGTTCAATTCTGACTGGATCTCTTGAACTACCTGAGTTCCAACGGTTGCAATCATCTGCTGAGGTGTAACCATCATTGCGTAAGTTGTCGCCGACAGGTCCGCTTCGCCTTCACCCTCACCGGCTCCACTACGAGCCGAGTTCAGGAAGTTGATAACCAAAAGTGCATCGAGCGGCGAAACTTGTTCGTCACCGTTCACATCCAAGTAAGGCGGTGGAACAAAATTCGACTTTGTCAAATCGCGTTCAAATCTTGGATCGTTAAGCTTATTGATAACCAACAGAGCGTCGATCGGCGAAATGAAGGTATCAGCGTTTACATCTAGTGCTTGACGAGGATTCTGCCACTTGCTTCGTTGAACGCGAATATCGACGTTCGCCACATTGGATACCGTTCCAACATCATCGCTGACAACATAGGACAATGTCACCGAACCTGAGAAATCGGTAGCTGGCACGAAGCGAATCGATCCGTTCGGCAGTACCGTTGCGGTACCACTTGGGGACGGAGTCAAGACTATCTGGACGGAGGCAGGATTCACTGTGCCATCCAAATCGCTATCGTTAGCCAATACATTGATGTCGATAGGCTGGTTTTTGGTCGTGGTCGCCGAATCGGGAAGTGCGATAGGTCGATTATTAACCGTCACTGTCACGACGGCCTCATTCGATACATTACCAGCAGTATCGCGAACGGTGTAACGGAAGGTATCAACACCTCGGAAGCCACCGCCAGGCGTGTACTGAACGACACCCGTTTGATTAACCAATACCGTTCCAAAGGCAGGCAACGATGTGACGCTAATCGACGCTGCGTCAATCGGTGAATCGACGTCCGAATCGTTAAGCAACACATCTAACAATTGGTTTTGACCGACACCTATGGTGTAAGCATCGTTGACGGCTGTTGGTGCATCATTCACACCAGCAACATTAACCGTGACGGTTGCAGCAATACTCTCAACGCCTGCAGAATCCTTAATCTTGTAAATAAAAGAATCTTGTACGCTTTGGCCAGATGTCAATTGCTGAATACTACTGACCAAGGATGGGTCGTAGGAAATCGAACCATTGGCGTTGATCGTGACCTTTGCTCCCAAGGTTGACTGAATCGTTGCCGGAACGACGGTTAGCACATCGTTTGGCAAATCAACGTCTGTGTCATTTGCCAACAAGCCTGGTGCAGGTAGTGTCAACAACGTGTTCTCATTGGTGTTGATTGAATCGGCAACCGCGACCGGAGCATCATTGACCGACGTGATCGTAATCGTCAATGTCTGCGGAGCGGAAGTGTTTTGATCTAGAGAACCGGCTGGTCCGCGATCTATAGCCCGCACCGTTACCAGAGCAGTACCGAAGGCATCTCGATTCGGAGTGAACTGAAGTCGTCCAGTGTTGTCAATCGTTGGCTGCACCGAGAACAGACTTGGTTTGTCAGCGACCAATGCAAAGTCAACTCCTTGTCCCGCCTCGTCCGTTGCTGACGGCGGAGTTAGCAGCAGCCCGGCAGCCGGTGCGATTCTCGTCGCCCACGGTTGTGTGAATGCACCGCTGTCTTCGAGCACTGTAACAGCCGGACCAGCCGTAAAGACAGGTGCATCGTTCACGGGTGTGATCGAAATTGTAAAGACCTGCGCAGCCGACTGAGCCGGTACTCTTCCGTTATCAACAGCAAAAATCGTGATGATGGCAAGTCCATTTGCATCTGCCTTGGGCTTGAACGTCAAAGTGCCATTGCTAGCCACCGACGGCTGAACCTCAAACAAAGCCGGTTTATCGGCCGTCGAAGTAAAGGAAACCGTTTGGGAATTGATCTCATCGATGGCTCCCGGAGGTCCGGGAAGAATGCTAGTTGCCCAACCCGAAAGGCTGATGAGTGGCGAGTCCTCTGGAGCCACCTGATCGGAGCCCTTAACGAATTGAGGTGGATCATTCACGCCCAGCAAAGAAATCGTGATCGTGCCAGTTCCGCTGCGCGAAGGCACTCCGGTATCGGTTACCACGTACAGGAAGGTATCCGTGCCGACTAAATCTTGCGGAGGAATATATTGGAACGAAACGATTTCGCTACCGTTAAACACTGGAATGATCGTGCCGCCTTTTGCCGACGTTCGCTCAATCTGAGTCATCGACATCAGTTGATTGTTCTCGTCGTCTGTTGGGCCTGGCCTGTCGCCTACCAGAACGTCTGTTGCCAGAATCGTTACGCTCTCGTCTTCATTGATCGTTTTCCCAAACGCATTTGGAATAGGAGGATCATTGACTGGCGTTGCATTGATCGTAAAGGTCTTAATCAAAGAAGCATTCGTATTTGGAACCGGTGAATTTGCTCCATTATCAAACAGTTGCACGCGTACTTGCAGGTTGGCGTTAGCAATGTTCACGTTCGGTGCTGTTTGGAAGGTCAATGTACCATCCACACCGATGGTTGGCTGAACCGCAAACGAAGTCGGATCCAAGGCAACGACATCAAACCGGATCTCTTGACTGTTCTCGTCTTCGGATCCGACTGGTCCTCGGCGAACGTTGGTCGCAAAGCTATTCTGCGAAATCAATCCGGCGTCCTCAGCGACTGTAAAGCTGCCTGGGACATCGAACTGCGGCGCATCGTTGATCGGAGTGATCGAGATCGTAAACGTCTTGCGACCTGAATCGTTCACATTCGGCACAGGACTAGACGGTCCACCGTCGACTAATCGAACAACGACGACGGCCTTGCCGTTCTTGTTCTGCGCCGTTTGGAAAGAGAGTACTCCTGCACTCGAGATTGTCGGCTGAGTACTGAAAAGCTCAGGAGCCGAAACCGAAAGTACCTCGAAGTTCAACGTCTGGCTCAACTCGTCAGTTGCTGTTGGCGGTGTCGACAACAGACCGCCAGCCTGGGCAACACCCGTTGCAAAACCCGCTTTCGTTGTGGGTGATACACCAGTAAATTGCTCGACATCTTCGATCACATCCACTTGCGATAATGGAAGCGTGAAGACTGGTGCATCATTCACCGCGGCAGGGACAATCGTAAAAGTACGGAACACCGAAGTGTTGTTATTTGGAGGCGGCGCTACAGCACCGTCATCAGTCAAATAGATTTCAACTCGGAGGTCACGCGACAGCTGGTCTGAATTCACGTCCAATGCAGTTCGGTACGTTAGGTTACCAAGCGCATCGATTGCCGGTTGGTCGATAAAGGCTGACGGATCCAGTGCCCGCACATGCACAGTAAGCTGTTGTGGCAGGTTTCTTTCATCGGTCGCCGTCGGAGGTCCAACTCGAAGATTCGTTACAAAGTTCGGCCTGACGACGGTACCTTGATCTTCAATGCTGTTAGCAATCCAGTTACCCGTTGAATCGAGATAGGTCGACCCAGCCGAGAACTCGGGTGCATCATTGATTGGAGAGATATTGATCGTGAACGTTTGCGGGCCAGTTACCAATGATGCAGTGCCATCAGTCGGTTGATCGCGCAACTGCACAACGACAACCGCTCTTCCATTTTGATCCTTTGCGGAACGGAATGTCAAGTTTCCGGTTATTGGATCAACGCTTGGTTGGACTCCACCATTGGCGGTGTCAAACAGGGCCGTATTATCGTTTGACAATACGTCGAAAAACAAGGCTTGTTTCCAAGGAACAATCGTGTTTTCGTCCAGAGCGGTTGTCGGACCCGCCAAAATGTTGCTTGCAAGGGGCAGCGATGTAAGTCCATTGTCTTCATCGACTCGCACCGAAGGAGGCGTTGGTATCGTGAAGCTTGGCACGTCGTTGACCGGTGCAACACTGATTGAGAACGTTGCCACAGTAGTATCAACGTCGCCTGGCTTGGCCGTACCGCCGTTGTCTTGCACCGTCACGCGAACCAGCAGGCTCTTGCCACTATTGTTATTAACGTCTGGAGCGGTGCGGAAAATCAAGTTGGCTTTGCGAGTTACCGGATCCAACACAAGTTGCGGTTGGCCAGCTGCTCCGTCGAATGCAGTCGGGTCGAGCGCCTCTACTTTGATCGGCGTTATGATCAGTTGGTTGGCCAGTTCATCCAGGGCCGTAAGCGGTCCGGGTTGAACACCAATCAAGAAGTCAGTGATTGTCCGATTGCCAGTGAGAGGCACATCTTCCGTCGAGTTAACTGTCGGGAACGATGGCTTAGTTGCATCAAGGACCGCAGGATTGAACGTGAAGATTGGCGCGTCGTTGACTGCGTCGGGCAAAATGCTAAACGTCCGCGATGCTGATGCGTTCACATTGCGAGGCGTTGTTATCGCCGGGTCGAACTGGACCACCGAGGTCGGCGAAGGAGCACCCGTATCGATGGCAATCACTCGCACCAATATCTGCGGGAACGGCGAGACCAAATTGATGTCGTTCCGCAACCGGTAGGTTAACGTTCCAGGATTCGGCTCATCGGTTCCCGTAATGCGAGGCAAAGATCCTGCCGCTGTATCAAACAAGGTCGGATCCAGGGCTTCAACACGGAAGCGGACTTGCTGATTCTCACCCAGCCCACCCATAAAACCTTCATCAATGGCCGTCGATGGACCAGGTTTGATCGTCGTCGGATCAATAAAGTTCGGAACCGTTGTCAATGCGCCAGGTACAGCGTTCGGATCTTCGACAAATGCCGAAGTCGCTGGAGGCAATACAAATTCTGGAGCGTCGTTGTAAGGCGTAATATCAATCGCAAAGCTCTTCGTTGTGCGATCTACGCCAGGAGTTCCCGCCGAATCGATCAACGTCACTTGAATATTAAAATTCAATCCAGGATGTGTCCTGTTAACATCCTTACGGAGTTGGAACCGTAAATTCCCTGTAACTGGATCGACGGTTGGCAGACCAGACGGAATGCCATTTAAAGGATCCGCAGCAACGAAAACGTTAGGATCTGCAACGATCTCGGTCGTCATTGGTAACTGCGCCGGGTTGGCACCTGGAGCTAGCTCATCGAGAGCGGTACTGCGAGCAGGGAACTGATTTCGCATAAACCCAGGAATGACGACAACACCCCTGTCTTCATCCGTGACCACAATTGGCGCCGCCAAATCGAAAACCGGCGCATCATTGACTTGCGAAGGTAGAATCGTGAACGTGCGCGTAATCGACAGGTTTAAATCGTTGTTCGGACCACCTACGGCTCCAGAATCCTTCGCCGTGACTCGGACGAGGATAGGACCAAAGGGGGACTCTTTGTTGACGTCTTGCTTAAGCTGGAACGTTAGGTTGCCCTTACTCCGATCAAGCGGATCAATCACAATGAATGGTAGAACATCAAACAGCTGTGGCTTCAACGCTTCCACCAGAATCACGCTTGGCAAAACGTTTGTGAAGTCGACAGACTGATTCTCTGGATTGGCTAAAGTCGGACCGCCAGCTTCGTCGACCGCTAGGTCGGGCCCTGGCTTAATTCCAGTTATAAATCCAGGAACATTCCAAAGTCCGGCATCTTCGGTCAGCAAGACCTCTTTTGGCGCCGGTTGCTGAGTCACTGGGTCGACCCATGGGTCATAGTCAGGACGATCGTTAACCGCTGCGATATTGATGGCCAGCGTGCTGGTCGATGTCAAGTTAGCGATCGGACCGGCGGAAGCATCATCTTGAATGGTCAGCAACAGCAGAGCGGGTCCGCCAATGTTGCTGTTATAGTGTACCGGTGGTGTATAAGTCAGTTGGTTACTTGCAACCAAAAGAGTTCCGCCGGACGGTGGTACCACCAGCGGCGAGTAAGCAGGTGCGACGCTACCAATCGGCGTGCTTCCCGCGCCCGATGTCACAGTAACAGTTACCAGAGCAGATGCAGCCGCGTTGCCACTGATCGCAGCGATGAAGTCGTTCACTGTTGAGATGGAAGCGGCATTGCTGTTAAGCGTGACAGTGATCGTACTATTACTTACAACGCTCACTATTGGCAGAATACCAACACCTAAATCGCTGGTCAGCACACGGACGCGAATACCATATTCTCCTTGTCCAGGTTTCGCAGCAACTCGAACGCCCAAGCCGGCGATTCCCCCGAAGCTGGTCGTCATATCCGAAATAATCGAAGCGCCTACCAGGCTGAGAACTTGTCCGCTTTCGTTGCTCGCGTTTGCGGAGAAATTAGGCCCCGGTGCCATGCCGAAGTGAGCGAAGTCATTGGCAGTAAAGACCGACCCAGCGCGAACGACAGTGACGTCTTCGACCGCGTTAGAAATGGTGTCGTTGACCGCTAACGGTGCATCATTCTGAGCGACCACGGTGATCGTGACCGTCGTCGGCACGTTGCTGCGCAAACGCTGATCAACGACGTTATACACGAAACGATCCGTGCCGTTGAAATCTAGATTTGGAACATAAGTGAACGTCCCATCGAGATTCAATGTCAGCGTACCGTTGCTCACATTGACTAGCGGATCAATGGCTGCGGTGTTCGGATTTTCGTCGTAAACGAAACGCGGCTCCACGTATGGAGGAATAGCTAATAGGTCATTATCAGCATCCGTATCGTTAGCTAACACGCCGTTATCGTTGGCTGTACCGGTGGTGAGCAATCCACGCGGATCATTGGCTACAAGGGCTATATCCTCATTGACTGTGTACGAGTCTGAGACAGCGGTCGGAGGCGTTCCTGTAACAATCTCGATCAAGTAGTCTTCGACTTCACCACCAACGGCTACGCCACTAGTCAACAGACCGCCGAGAGTGCTCAGGCGGAAGCGAGCGTTGACGAAACCAATCGACGCGCCGATTGGAGTCGTGAGATTAAACGTGTTAGCACCAGTCTGAACCGGTTGGCCGACGATAATCTGTTCGCCACTGTCGATGAAATCGCCGTCGCCGTTCCAGTCGATCCAAGCGTCCAGCATTCCAGCACCCGTCGAGGTAACCGTTGCGACTACAGGATTCGAACGTGCATTGAACATGCCCCTAAACAATACGCCGTCTTCATCGTCCAAAACAATCGAGACCGAACCGGCAGTCGCCGTCGCCGGAACCATAACCAAGTTTCGCAATGAGATTTGGTTGTTGATCGCCGTAGCGATAGCACTAGCCAAAGTTGTCGGCGTGGCTGTCGACAGGTCCAGGTTAATCCCAACAATCCCAACGGGCACTGGAACCGGTATCGAAGCAGCCGGTACATGATTCAATTCGAAACGAACGAGATTACCGTTACCGTCGCGAATACTAAATTGGTTCCCATCCATCGCCGGTGAAACCGTGGTTGGCAGCACGATGGTCGAGTTGCCATTCGCCAAGCGTGCCAGTGCGGGAGCCGTAGCAATATTCAAAAGATAACCAGCATTCGCAACCAAGCGAACATTCGTCGGACTGCCAGCATCGACTACGGCGATTAGATCGTCCAGCCGACCGGCCTGAACCACACCGTTTATAACCGCAGCCAAGTTGCTGGCCAAAGTCGCCGAGGTGTCTGCAGCGGCCACAAATACTGCGACGTTTCCAGGACTTACAGTTGCATCGGTAGTGAATTCAAAGACAACTGCAGCCAACGCATGGGCAGCGGTGTCAGTGACCGTGAAGGTTTGACCGTCGACGATCGCTGCACGATTGACCGTAAGAGTGGCCGAGCCAGAGAAACTGAACGTGGCGCCACCAAGTGAACCGAGTGTTTCCAGTGCAACCAGAGTCTCAATATCATCGCTGCTAGCTGAAGCCGATGGAATTCCATCAGTATCTGCATCGACAAAGCGTCCTAGCGCCACCAAGGGAACATCGACTGGCAGCAACGCATGTCGCGCACCGTCACCATTGGTCACAACTGGCGCGACACCGGAATTCGGAGCTTTGATCGTTGGAACGTTCGCGCCCGAAGCATCGCCGAAATCCAATTTGACTTCCGGCATGATAATGGTGAACTGAGTCAAACTGGTCGCGCGATTTGGGAACAGAGCATTACGGGCTAAATCGCGAATTGCGTCCACCGCCAGAGGAGTACCTAAGGCCGCTCCTGTGGCTGTGATGCTTGTCGCACCCAGGACCATCAGCGTCCCGTCGCCTTGCAAGTAGGCCGTCAGTCCAATTCCAGCCCCGTTGATCGCCGCAACCAACTGAGCAGCAGCTTGATACGGAGTGAAGCTGCTTTGAACTCTCACAGCAACCGCACCGGCCGTAACTCCCGCCGGAGTGCCTGTATCAAATTCAAAAACCCTCGGCCCGCCAGGGTAATTGATCGTGTAGCGATTGCCGTCCGCGACTGACGACGCAATCTTCAACTGAATTCCAGCACGGTTGTTCAGCGAAATTTCATAAACGCTGTCCTTGCGCCAAATTCCAGCGACAGGTGTTAAACGAATCGTTCGGCTGTTAGCGTTGTAACCGAATACATAGTCGACATCCGGAATCAGCAACTTACCATTCTCAGTCAATATCACCGCACCCGAAGCATTGACCGTTGCTTCATCTGGTCCCACGCCGTTTGTATCTTGCAACAGCAGTGAGAAGAATCCCAATTCGCCTTCGGTCAATTGAATGAAAGTTGTATTTCGATCGATATCCTTGAACTTGGAATCGTTGTCTTGAGGCTGAAGAAGGATAGCGTTTAGACCAATGAAGTCGGAACGATCCACGGCTCCGCGATCTTTGAACACATTGCCACCCAATCCCGCTGGCGAATTCACCGATGGATCGTCAACACGTCGCTGACCAGTAACGTCGACATCGGGTGCCAACATTGGGCTAAGAGGCAAACTAATCGCATTCTTGACTTGAGTCAGTTCTGGTCGCTCTTGCAGAGCTTCAATGGAACTATCGATCGCCTTCGAGCCTGCGGCCAAGTAGAACCGACGATTCGTTGTGCTTGTGAACAGCGGATCAGCTAGAGTTAGAACTTCGGCGAACGAACCATCTCCACCCGTGCCAACTGTTCTGGTTGTATTGTTCTGGAAAATATTGGCACCCAAAACAACGGTTGAGCCCACACTCCTAATACCGGTCGTATTGTTCGCGAGGATGTTGTTGAGAATCGTTGGGGAAGCGCCTTCATCGACCAAAATACCGTCCCCTTGAGGTGTATTTCCGCCGTAAATGGTATTATTGATCACCCGCGCGATCAAGCTTGGCACTCGCATACCTGTATTGCCACCATCGCCACTGATTCTTAATCCGCCAGACGCGTTATCGGCGAGGATGTTGTTCATAATCACAACACCTGGGGCGAGGTTAAACTGGTTCGGTGTCGGCAATTGGATAGGCGAGCCCGGATACGGTCGGCTGCCTGCGGCTTGTTGATTGCGTGCTCCCGCGTCATTGTTGATACCAAATTGCGAGCTGTTGGTGATCGAGTTTCCGACCAACAGGATTTGCCCCTGTTCACGCTGCCGTTCGGTATCTCCCAGGTCTTCTCCGAAACCCGTTTCTATTCCAGAACTGACCGATGTTAAGAACGGAGTGCTAGAGAATGTGAGGCTGCCCGTCCGACTGGTCGCTGCCGCGCCATGCAGCAGCACCAGAGCGCTACCCGAGTTGGCGACGTCACCGAACACAGAGCCGTAGGTCATTTCACCTTGCAAGCTGGCAGTCAACGACAAAATGAGCTGAGCTGTTGAGGAATTGATTGCATCTCGAATTGCCGTGGCAATTTGTGTTGGGGTGGCATTCGCCGCGATTCGAACGGCAATGTTTCCAGGTGCGACTCCAGTTGCGACATCCCCTGTGCCAACTGTTACATCGAACTCGAAAGTCGCTTGATTGAATCCATCGCTAACCGTAAATGTAATGCCGTCTGCGAACTGGCCGGCGGCGGTACTGGAAACCCGAATGCCCACTTGTTCCGCCAGCCGAACGTTGGTGTCGAAAGACCGACCAAATGGTCGCAAATCAATTCTTAAATTGTCTTGAATCCCATAATCTGCGGCCGTCCGGACGGTCAGTTGATAGACACCTTGTTCGACCTGGGGAATATCGAAGGTGTTTGCTAGTCCGGAATAGTTTGAATTGGCGACGAAGTTTGTAATGGCATCGGCAGCGGTCGAATTGAATACCATCTCGCCTCGCTCAGCGAAACCAACGATAATATCGTCGATATACACACCTTCAAACGCGTTGTTCTGGGCCCGTTCATCCATGCGATTGCCATTGCTGCCTTGAACGCCGAACTGATCACCAGATCGGCGAGTGGTCAGGCCCAAGCCGCTGTTATTCGTGACGCTGTATTTGAACAGTCGAAGCGTTGAATTGTGAACCTGCCAAGCTTGAAGAGCGCTCGCATTAGGGGTCGCCGGAACTGAAGTGCTGTTGAAGGTAGCGGCTAATTGTGCGCGAATTGCGTCACGCACCTGTGTCTCCGTCATCGACTGATCGATGAGAACCGGAACGCTTCCCACTGAAACTCCTGGCACTCCTGCGATAACCGACGAAGGTAAACCGACGACTCCATAAGCTGATACAGCGGCAGGCTTGCCGTCCACCGATACGTGCAACTGATACGTATCACCTGCCAGCGGCGTGCTACCTGTAATGCCACCAGGAGATCCAAAAGAGTTAAATCGGCCTACTCCAATAATGAAGGTTCCGGAGGTGGCGAACGTATGCTGAATAAACGAGTCTAGACCTGTGGGCCCGGGGTCTACTCCGGAGTCATCATTCTCTGCAAGCAAATTCCCAGCAGAATCATACAGGAAAAGCTCCGTATCGAAGTTCGTAAAGTCTGTGTCAAAGACCCCAACATCACCAGCGTTCGCAGTGAACGAATAGTAATCAAAGGTTGCGTTTCCTGTAGCAGAAATGGTGATGTGGGGGCGCGTTGTACTGCTGTCAATATTGCTGTTTGGAGTGAGCGACCATACCGACGCGTCTACGTTCTGCGCAGTGGCCAGCGTATCGTTTGGCTCCACTTCGACAACGCTTGCCGGTGTTGCGCTTGCCAGTCCAGCAACATTCAAGATATTGGAACGAAGTGAGTTGACCGTTATGTTTGCCGCGGCGACTCCGAGAATTGCTGGCAAGCGAGCCGCCACCTTAGCGGCAATTTGCGCTGGAGAGTCAGTAGTTAAATACTGGATATTATTCCCGGTGTTTAACGTCGTCGAGAAAGTGATCGTAGTACCTTGAATGATGAGTTGGCTGACCCCATCGGTGATACTCGCACCACCTGGCAAATTCAGTACCAAACCCATATCCAACTCGAACGTCCGCGCCCCACCCGCCGTAACACCGTCTTGGGGTGTGACGGTGAACGACTCTGCATCATTCAACTTGGCACCGACAACGGCAGTGAGTTCAACACCGCCCAACAAAGGGTCTCCAGTACGGAACGACGCTCCGGTGCTAAACTCAAATCGCAATCGCACGTTTTGTTGACCAGCAAAAGCTGAAAGTGATGTACGAGCCTGCCGCCAAGTTCCCGTGTTATCGAAAGTCTCTTGAGTGAAGAGTCGGTTTCCATAGGGGTCAAGATTTTGGTTTATCGGCGAATCAAACTCATCCAAGGCGGTACGGCGATTTGCACCGCCGTTATCCGAGTTATTCGTTGTCAGTAGGATCCAATTGCCATTTTCACCGGCTCCGTAGACGCGGAACGCATCGTTCATGCGAATATCGGTATCTTCTAAATCGCTGTTCGAGTTTTCAGTCGCGAGGAAGTAGTTGAAGTACAACATGGGCAAATCGTCCGCGCTGTAGCCACGCAGGTCCATCGTATTGCTAACGATTGCGCCTCTCGCACCTCCAGGGAGGTTGTAATTTCCTTGGTAGGCAGCAACGTTGTAGACTCCTTGCCATGTTCCTTGCTGGCGATTCGTGTTACCTCGGTTTCCATCTTCAAAACCGAAATAAAGGCTATTGCCACCTTGGAGGTCGGTAGCTTGCGACGAATCGAATGGAATGGTGCGGCCGTGGCCAGCGTCTGTGTTTCGAGTGTTGGTTTGATGCCAAAGGTTCACATCCAGTGGTGAAAAATCGATACCACTCACTGTGCCCGTGGCGTTCAATGGCAGCGATGTGCTCCTGATGCTCGCTTGGAACCCAGGGAAAATCGGCTGTTTGACACCTGCCGTGTCAAAGGCCCAAATCGTTCCGTTTGCGGTCGTACCGAAGAGCATGTTTGCAAACCGACCGCCCTCTAGATTGCGAGGACCTGCCGTTAGTCCTGTAAACACAATTGGGATGCCGGCAGTGTCCGTTACAACAGTGTTTGCAGTTCGTCCAGAATAAACCTCGGTGGCCGTATTGACGAAAGTATTCGGCGCAAACGCATTTCCACCGGCACCAAGGTTTGCCGAAAACAATTCCCCTAGGTTACTTACAGCGAAAAGGGAGCCGCCTATTTCAGCCAAGCCGGTTACAGTTCCTTCCGTAAAGCTGTTCGCAGCAGTTCCTGAAAGAAATCGGCCGAATTCGACTTTTTGCGTACCTGCACCATTGACCAAGCCGTTGCCAGTTCGATCGGCTACACCATCTGGATTGATGGCAGCGCCAGTATTCGGGTCCAACTTGTAAACGATGTTCGATGCGTTGAAATTGACTTGAGTACTAATTCCGTTGACGGCGTTATTTGCATCGAAGGTGGGCATTGCGAAACTGATTTGATTATTGGCACGCGAGCCGACCCCAAACATCAACAACGCCGTAGAGTTATCTGCTTGTGTAAAGAATGTGATGTCGTTGAACTGGATTCCGTCACCTTGCGGAGTATTACCGCCGATACCTGGCCCATTCTGATCACGCTGCTGAATTGCGAATGTTGGCGTTGCCGTAAATGCGTCGGTTCTTTGGGTAGTAAAAGTCTGAATGCCAGAGTTTCCCTGCGCCGTCGAAGCGTTGTTCGGCGTTGCGGCAGTTCCCGGCGCACCGATCGAATTGATCAGATGGAAATTACCACTGTTCGCATCCGTAATCTGTACGCCTACAGGAATCTCATATCCAACCAGGCGTCCGTCTGGTGACATTGCGGCATCATTAACGCGCACAAAATTGCTGATCTCGGCTTCTTGTACTCCAGTTTGGACGTTTCCAAAAACCAATTGCGATCCGTTACCGTTGTTCCTCACAACATAAGCCGTCAAGTCCGCCAGCGTCCAAGGCACTGTGCTAGATGCGGCTATGCCACCGCCAACCGCCGCAGTTGTAAAGAGCACCGGAGCGGCAGCCGTGGTGTCCGGACTGGTTCCACCGACACGGTCAATAAACAAGCGATTCACCGAGTTAACGGGCTCAAGTCGAATAAGGGCATTGGCTGGAGCTGCGGTCTGATACTGCTGCATGGCTGTGGCCATACGACTGTTGTTCGAAACCGCCACGAAGTAGTTGCCCGCCGGTAGTTCAGATGCGCCAATAAATGGATCGCGGGCACCGACCGATCCGCGGCTGAGAGCATCCAGATCCGATCCTTGCTCAGGGGCGGAACGATCATCCGCAATGCTTGAGTCGGTTCCAATTAAAACGAGAACTGGGCTGTTGTTAACAACTCGGTATACCCACAGAGTTGAATCGGGGCGACCTAGACCATCTGCGTAGTCAATGTCGAGCACGGTCGCGATGTGCGTATTAGGACCCGATTGTGTAGCATCACGGTTGATCGAAAACGAGTAGATGTCGATGTCGGTTGCGCTTCCAATCCCTCCGCCCAACGAGACCGATCCACGATCCGAGTTGACGATATTGCCCAGACCAGGAATAACGGCTACTTGCCCGCCATTGACTAGATTCGTCGGGCTATCCAACGCATCGGTGCCGCCCGCTGCGCCTTGTTCACCCACTTGCGCAAGCAACGGTGAGTGCGCAGGCAATCCGTTTGCTTCAATCCCATTCGTTGCGAAGCGAATATCGGCAAAGCGAACGGTTGAACCGGCGGTTTCATCGTTCTGTTGCATGCGAACTTGCAAGCGGTACGCACCCGTTGTCAGACCATCTCGCTCCTTGGTAACATCTTGCAACTTGGTCGCTGCATCGCCGGGCTTCAGATTGCTGCTGCGGACCCGCACATAGTAGGTGTTCGAACCACCCACGGTTCCAGGTAGAATGACCCGCATTCCGGCATCGAGCGGATTAACCGAATATAGGTCAGTAGCGGTCGTCGTCTGGAATGAGTTTCTTGGCGCAAATGGATCTTGATCGAGAGGCTGCACTTTTTCAGGAGTGATCTTGGTCGCATCGGTGGTAACAAATAGCAGTGCTGGGTTGGCCGATTCTTGCAGCGAATTGTTGCTCTGCGCGATGACGGCTCCGTTTGAATCTACTATTTCAACGACGGTATCAAGTGATCCGTTGGTTTGATCGATGTCGATCCAAACTGGCGTGCCTGCTGTACCAGTAAAACTGTAGACGTCCAAATCTTGAGGGGCAGCAATGGTACCTCGCAATGTAAAACCTAATCGCAGGTTTTCATCACCGCCATTCAGCTTAGGTGCCAACGCTCCCAAACTCTGCGCAGTGGATGCCGAGTCATTGGTTCCGGTATCCTGGATTTGGTCCGGTTCGTATTCAAAAGTTGTATCTAAGTTTCTGTCGTTGGCATAAGGATCTAGCTTAATACTTCTCCAGCTGCCTGCGGTTCCTAAAGAGGCTCCATTGTTGTTCGTGTCCACCAGTGGACGACCGCTCGGATCGAATCCGGCGCCAACGCTATCATCGCTAAGACTCGTCAAGACGACTGGAAACCCAGGTGCGCCCATGATTTGGAGTGACCCGCCAATCCGATCAACGATATCCAGGGGAGCGCCGGTGGCGGTGATACCCGCACCCGCGCCCAACTTTACAACCAGACTCTCGTCTGACTTGCTTTGCAAGCGCATTCCGCCATATGTGTGCAGATCAGGTACAACCACTTCGCTTTGTAAAATGTGGACGATATCCGTATCGTCCCAAACGGTTTCGGTTGTCAGTATCTGTCCGCGAACTCGCATTCCATTCAGACCGTTCGTAGACAACAAGTTTCCATCTACCAAAGGACCGCTGTTGCCCAATCCTGCCGCCGATCGACTCGCCAGACCAGTTTGACGTCCGCGGTCTTGGATATTGTCGGTGTTCATTGAATTGGCATTAACGCTGATCGCACTGGTGTTTGAAACAGAGTTATTGCGAATGATATTGTTGACAATTACAGGTTGACTACCGAGAACGAAAATTACGTTCGCATCGTGCGGGCCACGACCATCACGATTGGCGCCACTGTTGCCACCCAAACCAGATGCGTTGTTCTCAAGAATACTATTGGCGACTCTACCATCGGCTTGTTGAATTTCAACAGCATTAAAGCCCGCGAATCCACCACTTACGCTTGTCACACCACCACCGTAAGTGATCAGCGCTTGGTCAATGCTAATGGACGATAAGTGCCTAGCAACTAAGCCACCCCAATCTCCTGAGCCTGGGTTGGTGGCCGACGCATTGCTGTTGGTATCAAATGTTCCACCTGCCCCATAACGGTCGTCCGCGCGGCTAGTGAATACAACTTTACGAGCGGCCGAGCCTTCGGCGATCAATTGAGAACTAATGCCAACTTCGATCCGCGAGCCAGACGATTTTACAACAACACCTGGATCAATTTGCAGCCTCGAGTCTAGACGAGCACGTTGCAAACTTGTTGCGTTTGGATTTGCAAGTACAGCACCCAGGTCCGTACCATTATCAGTGAAAGTGGTCGTACCGCGATCCAGTTCAGCGATCAGCTTGTAGGTAGCGCCACCATCGTTTGAACGCCACAATCGGCGACCTACGAATTCGCCCGTTGCGGCTGGCAAGTTAGCTAGCTGCACTACTTGATTAGGCAAATTTGCAACTGATCTCGAAGGAGTCGCTGCGCTCGGGATGCTTACTCCTCCAAAACGATCGACAAAGTTGATTTTGTACAAAACGGACTGGTTGCCGAGTGTGCCGCCAGCGACGGTGGCAGTACTCGTTTGCGACAAACTGACATCGGGCGCCCTGGTTTCCAAAAAGGAGCCCCCAGATGTTCCCGAAATGATCAGGTTTTCACCAAGCACATAAGTAATGTCGGTATCGTTCCAACGCGCTGCGGAATCCAAAACCGTTAGTGGCCCTCCGGCAGATGTCGATGTACGCACAAACAATCCATTGACTGTGTTACTAGTCACAATGTTTCCGCGCAAGTCAGGTCCAACTCGGTCGTAATCCGGGCGGAAAATCTGGACTAGCTGATAGCGATCTTCGGTAAAGCGAGTTTCTTCAAAACTGTTCGGATCGGCAGCAATGGCAGCGTCTGCGCTAAAGCGGATCGTATTGTAAAGAAGGGTCGGTCTTGCTTCGGTGAGGTTGATCGGATTGATCGTCGGACTAGGCGAAGCGACGGTTATTTGGCCACCACCATAACGAATGTCCGCATTGGCGATGTAGTTAAGGAAGATGCCCTTACGTTCATAGTCGCCCCGGCCTTCTTGCCGATCAATGTTGTTGTGTAAATCAATGCCACCCCAATCACCAGCTTGCGGCGAAGTCACGAGCGGATTGGTATCTGTTCCCTGGCCTTGGTCGTTGTAGCTGGTGAAGTTTGCTGTTTGGCGCGGCGTGCCTAGTACCTGCAGTGACGAGAAGCTCTTATTGATCCCGGCGTCCAGACTGCCCGCAGTGATGCGGGTATTGCCCATTTTGAAGATGGTTCCTGCGTCGATCATCATCGTAACGCCTTGCGGAACCTCTAGGTTGATACCATCCGATAGAATCGCATTGCCGACTCCACCGCGGCCAATTTCGTATGCTGGATTGTCGAGTGACGTTCCTAGTAGGCGGTCTGCACCTAAGCTACCGACCACGCGAATGATATCGCCCGGTTGCACCAATCCGGCTGGCCACTTCACCGTGTTATTTATGTCGAGACTGTTCATCGGAGCGGCAGGACTTCCCGTGGGAGCCCCTGCGAAACCCTTGTCGACATAAATGGTTTTAGGAGTGCCCGGAGCAGCAACACCGACCGGCGCGGCTGTGCGGAACCAGAAATTGAAATTGCCACCGGCTAGCCCATCGCCGTCGCCATCGAGAGCTGAACCTGCTGGATCAACAATCGAAGCCGCTGCGGCATCCTCTTGGAAATCCATCTTGAGTTGATAATTGCCTTGACTAACGGCCCCATCGCCAGTGTTCGTAATCAACGGATTGAAATTCTCGTTGCCCTTACCCGTTACACTGATGTAGTAATTGCCTTCGGTCAGTTTGACTGACAGAAAAGAATCCGAACTAAAGCTGTCGTTGTTGATGGCAACAACGTCATAACCAGTTGGCGTTTCTTTGAACAGCGTTAGGTAGGTGTCAAGATTGCTGCTGTTGGCCAAGCGTTCTGCAAAAGTCTCTGCAGTGAAGGTACCGGACTTTCCAGTTGGAACAGTGAATTTATAACTGTCCACATCGCGGTTGTCGGGTCGATATATAAACTGTCCGTGCACGATATCGGCATCGCCAGGGAAAGCCCATTCAGTAAATGGAAGCGCACCACCGGCCATGACCGTAAGCACTGGTTGTTCAGTGGCGTGTCCAAGACCCAACAAGTGGCCTATCTCGTGCATGGCGACTAAGAAATAGTTTTGCGAGCCCGGGATCCCCGACTGGCCACCGAAGCTGTTATCCCATACCTCAGCGCTGTCCATAATCGCGAGCCCGCCACCGGCAACGCCAATGACCCCGCCAGGACCGCTCTGAACTCCATTCGGAAACATATCGCCGACAACTACGGTCAAACCGGACGACTCGCTCTCCACGAAGTCGACACCCATCACCTGCGAGTAAAATTCAAAAATATCGCGAGTGCGAGCAATTTGTTCCGGCGTAATCGTAGTCGATACGGGACGACCGGCCGCATCTAAACCATAGGGTCGATTAAGAGCGAAATTATAGAATTGAGTCGAAATTTGCGGTGAGGTGTCGCCGCCGCCAAGCAAGTGGTTTTCATCTTGAATATCACGATGACCAGGTTCAAAGTTACTGCCTGGAAAATCAAGTGGCAGGACCGCAGTCGAAGTCGTAGTGATATTCTCATTGACCGTGATGGATGTCGACGAGGCAAAGGTAACTGGCACAAATGGCGCAGCTGCATTGGAAGCCCCAGTGAAATCACCACTCTGGTCACCTGCCAAAGTGATCGGCGTGATGGTCTTTGAATCCAAAACGTTCGTAGCGGCGTTTGTACCAGCTACTGCATCCTTACCGCCAATTCGCAATCGATAGGTGCCTGCACCGGACAATTGATCGATGGGTTGCGAGTAAGTCAGTGTTGCTAAATTCAAACCCGGATCATAGCTAATCGAAGACGGCGCAAAGATCACGTCGTCGCCAGGTTGTACTGTGTCCTTGGTTAAAATTAACTGATAAAAGGCGGGGTCTACGACAGTTGGATTCGGTGACACATCGCCTGTCTTAACCGCTGCCCCAAATAAATCGTCTTCGTTGAAGTACACGCGAATTTGATCGCGTTTCACATCCAACGCCCAATTGGATAACGGAACAGTCCGAGTTCCCAGATCAAGTGCGTTAACGACGTTCCCACCACCGACAACTGTTGTCGTGGAGAAATTACCTACCAAGCCAGTATTGATGGCTGTCGTTACATCGCTGACCGTGGCTCCTGGTGCCAAGCTGACAGTAATGCGATTCGTTGCTCTATCATACGTGGCAGTGGTTACGGTACCCGACTGAACCAAACGCAAACCAACAGTGGTGCCCGCTGCGTTGTTGGTGGTATCGCCTTGGCGTGCCTCCAATGTAAACGAGGCACCGAGGCTCTGCACTAGATTCACTGTGCTGGTTGCAAGTCGATCGACAGGCTGAGGAACAACCGCTACTACTTGCGCACCCAGTTCGACTTTGAAGTCAACGGAGTCGCGAGTGAGATCGAGCGGCGTCGAGTCCACTGTACGAACATCGAGAGTCCTTCCGGCCGCGTTCTTGATTGCAGTCTCGCTGGCCGCAGCATTGTCCGTTCCAATAACCATCACGCGATACAGGTCATCTGGAAGAGTTGTAGCAAATCGCATCACTACAATTTTATTGTTGTCGCCAAAACTCAAATAACCCGGTGTAATGATTTGTTCATTACCGTTTGTGAAATCAGCATCTCGATTGGCCCGAATCAGCTTGATGCCACGGGCGATCGTGTTGGAGTCAATTCCACTGGAACCATCAAAGCGAAATACTAACTCAGTCGGCGCTTCAGTTAATGTATTAACATTATTGAAACTAAAAATATTTCCCGAGTTCGGCGCAATCGACAGTAGACGCGGACCACCGGCTTCACCTTCGGCAACTAAACCATCAGTAGCGCTGCTGGAACCCAAGCCACCAGTGTAGGAAAACGCTAGGCCGTTCTGTTCGCTCCACTTGGAATAGCTTTCCTGGATGAGTGGGAACCAAGCCCGCGATGTAAGATCGCCTCCACTGGAACCAAACGTCGTGTCCAGATAACTGGTCACTTCGTCCGGCGACATGCCACTCAAGTCGCCGGTGGTCTGGAAGGCAAGTGGTTGCGAAGCTTGACCAGCTAGCGTGTAGCTGATAGGAGCGCCCAAGTCACTAAAGCCCATAATGTCTGCAGCCATCAATTCTCGGCGTTCGAGCGATTCGAGTAAGACTCGACGCAATCGATTGCGCAGTGAGGACTTAGCAGTAATGGGCCGAGAAAAAAGGTGGCTAGCCATACGACTTACCTTCCAGGTCATCAAATGAAACAAACTCTGTGCTGAATAATTGTCTTAGTCATTTCAAACGGCGTAAAGGCACCATTTTGGCACCTTTTCGCGTTGTATGTTCCCTAATGGGTCGATTTTGATCTGAGATTCGCTTTTGTCACGACTTATGTCGCTCGATTTTCGTCCAGGTCCGACATCAGGCTCGCAAAAACCAGATCAACCGGCATTTCGTGCCTTTCCTCGTCTTTGTCGCGGTCGGCCCAACTGGTGTCGGCCATCGACCATGAATCTGAACCGACTTCCGCGAAGAAGTCATCTCCGGTTTCAAGCGACTGGACCGGACCGTAAAACTCCCCTTCAGACAACTCGAGGGTGCGAACACCAATGCTGGCGTTCTCGATTCCTCGACCCGCCATAATCGGTCCGGCAAGGATCGGAGCCATCCACTGGGTCGCCGGCGACTCGCCTTCGCCTTCCATTTCCCCTTCACCACCAGCCCGGCCGCGATTGTTGAGGTAATTGATTACCAGCAAAGCGTCGACTGGAGATATGAAGTTGTCACCGTTCACATCGCGATATGGAGGCGGTGCAGGCAGACCAACAACCGATCGAGAACCTTGTGTGTTCAGGAAGTTGATCACTAGCAACGCATCAATTGGGCTGATAAATCCATCCGCATTAACGTCACGATGACCGGTGTTTCCATCCTCGGTACTAACGACCAATGGATTTTGATGGGTCGACGGTGGAGCTTTGTCAATGTTCAGCGTGACCGTAGTGATCGCACCAAGGGCATTCTGAGCGCCACCATCACTGGCTCGATAAGTAAACGTATCCGTCACCTGGGACAATCCATTGTGAACATAAGTGAACGTTCCATCGGAATTCAATGTGACCGTTCCATGTGTTGGTGGAGTCACCAAGATGGCAGTCATCGTGTTACCTTCAGGATCGCTGTCGTTCGCCAAGACCCCGTTGTCGTTCGTATCTGGAGTTACGCCGCGCGGATCCGTTGTTCTCAGCGTCGTGCCTCGCGGAACCGTGTAGCTGTCGGCAACGGGCACCGGTGCATCGTTGACCGGAACGACAGTCAGTGTCATCGTACCGGTAACGGTTTGACCACTCGTATCTGACACTTGCAATACGATAATCGAAGTGCCCGAACGATTTGCACCCATGCTGAAGGCAAGCGTGCCGCCAGCGACCGTCGGTGTTACCAACAGTGGATTCGAATTGCTGTTGATGGTGTAGGTCAGTACATCACCGTTTGCAATGTCCGGATCGAAGAAGAACTCGGGCGAGAGTAGAACATTCGCTGGACTAACATCTTCATTGGTCGTTGGGTTAGGCAGAGCTTTCACGAGCCGAGGCGCGTCATTGACCGGCGTAACAACCAAAGTGAAGGAAGTAGTAACCGATTGGTTGGTCGAGTCGGTTGCCCTGATCGTGATTGTCGTCGTGCCATTCTTGTCAGCCAACAACTGCAGATTGAGCAACCCACCGCTGACCGTTGGAGTCACTAGCGCCGTGTTGTGCCCTGCGACTACCGTGAAGGTCAAAACATCGCTGTTGCTCAAAACATCTGGATCGAAGAACACCGTGTTCAGATCGATTACTCGTGCTGGAGCATCTTCAATCATCGTTACCGTACCCAGCGGTGATTGAACGCGAGGCGCGTCGTTTACGGCGCGGACGTCGACAGTGACTGTACCACGACCGATCATCGGATCTAGGTTACCACCGCTCGTTCCGTTATCGATTACTTCGTAGAAGAATGTATCGAAACCATTGAAATCTTGCGGTGGCGTGTAACGAACTACGCCACCATTTAGCGTAACGGTTCCACCGTTGGTGCTCGTTGCTATTACGCCACGGAATGTGACCGTCTGTCCAGCTTCACTAGGTAGTGGGCCGGCAGTATCGCCAAGAATCAGGTCAGAGGTGTTGAAGTCCAGCGCGGTATCTTCGTTGGTTTGACCTGTTTTGGGAACCGTTATTGGAACATCGTTCTTGTCGAGTACTGTAACGTTAACTACCACAACACTGCTCAGTGGAGCGGCGAGTCCGCCCGAGGTTCCATTGTCGGTGATCGTGTAAGTAAACCGGTCTGCACCGCTGTAATTCGACGGTGGAGTGTAAATCACACGTCCTGCAACTAAGCTGACCGAACCACCGCGATCGCTGATCGGTGACACGCCAGTGATGCGAATCGTCTGCGAGGACTCATTCGCGGGGCCCGGTGTGTCATTGGCCAGCAGCACCGATTCATTGAGGTTCAGTGGAACATCTTCATCGGTTGTTTGAGTATCAACACCACCTACTGGTGCGTCGTTGACAGTCACTACATTAATTGTCACTGTACCGATATTATTGGATGTCAGGACTCCATCATTGACGCGATAAGTAAAGGTGTCGACGCCGTTAAAGTCGGCAACCGGACGGTAAGTAAACGTGCCGTCAGAATTCAAATTGAACGTTAGCGAGTGAGTCGGGAAGGTCACCACTTGCACGCCAAGCGCTCCACCCTCAGGATCTTGATCGTTGGCCGCGACACCATCATCAATCAAGAAACCTGGAGTTGTCGAACCGTTGGGATCTGATGTCGTGAACGTTGAATCTTCGTTGAAGCTATACGTGTCATTGACGGCCGTTGGCGGAGTGCCTGGCACAATGATAACTGCATAGTCTTCAACTTCACCGTCGACGGCTAATCCAGTTGGAATCAACCCACCGGTACTGCTAGAACGGAAGCGAGCAAATGTCGTCGTCGGTCCCGCAGGAATTGGAGCCGTATCAGGTACCTTGATTTGGAAGGTGCGAGTCAACGCGCCGCTATTAAAGCGGACCGCGTCCAGGATCTTCTCACCTGGATCATCCCAGTCACCGTCTGCGTTAAAGTCAATCCACGCATCTGCATAACCCGGACTCGAGAGAGTGACGGTAATGCCGGTGAAGATGTTTCGATTAAATTTGCCGCGGGTTGGCAAAGTTGCTGAATCAAAGGTAACTCCGTCGTCATTATCTCCCTTGGCATCAGGAGTTGGTGTACCGTTTGAATCCGCGGATATGGTGCTGCCAAGTAGGATGCCAGTCGAACCAGGAGCTGGTAACACATGGCGTGCCCCGTCGTTCTCATGCTTGGTTGGGTAACGACCACCAGTAGTTGTAAACGGATCCGGTGCATCGCCGTAATCGAGCTGAACGCCAGGCATCAGAATCGTGAACTGCGTCTCGTTGTTGATTCGATTTGGCTTAAGCAAGTTGCCAGCCAAGTCTGCTACGCCACGAATGAAATAGTTGTCGATTTCTGGACTGATCGATACAGCGTTCTCGACGAATAACGTATTACCCGCCCGATTCATCGCTGACAAACGTGTATCGGGAGAAGCATTGATGGCATCGACCATCGCCCGCACCATGTCGGTACCGGTGAAGTTCGCATCCTCAATGAAGAAGACGGCATTTGCTCCGCCCGGAACACCCGACTTGATCAACGTCGGTGCGCCGCGTGAATCGATTTGATAGCGTGGAGTATCATTCAGCTCAATCGTACCATTTGGAAGCACGGTGGTGGTAAGTCCCAGGCTGGAGCCCTCGATAACCGCCTTCATGCTTTGAACGACTGAGTCCGGTGTGCTTGTGGCACTGTACAGGATCGGGACGTTTCCAGCCGTAAATCCGTTTCCAAGCGTTACGTTCTCAAACTCAAACGTTACCGATAGTGTGCCGTTGTTGATGGTGAAGGTTTCACCATCATTCATCACACCACGAGTCGTTGTTAGATTGCTCGCGAGCACCTGCACTTGGTTGGCTTGTAGTGAACCTAGATTCAAAACACCATTGCCACGGTTAATAGGCAGAATTCCTAATCCAGAACCCGCAACGGCCACCAAGATCGCCGAAGCAATGTCCGAAGCGGTGTTCTGCGGGTTGTAACTGATAACGATATTGCCCGGCGCGGATGCACCGCTGAAGTTACGATCGAACTCAAATACCTTCGTTACACCATTGTTCGTGATCCGGAAGGTTGAGTTGTCATTGATATCGGCCGCGCCCCGCGATGGAACCGTCAACAACAGTGGACCGAAGACTTGCAATCTTGTGTGGCTTTGAACACCAGGATTGCCGAACAATCCAAGCGATGAACCGGACACGTTGATCGTATCTGACGCTTGGCCACCGATTGAGATGTTTCCGTCACTGATATGTACTGGGTTCAACCCCAATCCGGCCGCAGCTATCGCCGCAGCAACTCTAGCCCCAATCTCATCTTGCGTATCGGTCACGGCAACTGGGATCGCGATGTTCCCCGGTGCAACAGTCAGGTCACGAGTGAATTCAAACGTTCGGCTCACACCGCCAGCTTGAATCGTGAACGTTTGACCATCCGTCAAGGTTCTGGCCAAACCATTCAGCGCCAGGCGTGAGGTACCTACCGAAGCGCTACCGTTTGGACTGAGTCCGATATAGACCAAATCGGTCCCTACAACTTGAGGGTTGATATTGAGACTGCTGTTGGCGAGACCAGCCTGCGTTAGCAAAGTCAAGTCCGCCACAGTTGCCGCACCACGGAAATCGAGTGGCGTGTTGCCAGCAGCGACAACCGAGTCCGTATCGTATTCAAAGGTTAATGTCCGTCGACCGTCGCTCACTGTGAAGGTCTGACCTTCAACGATTCCACCAGGGCGTGGGCCGAGTGCAGGAATCTTGAATGCCAAAGTAGTCGCTGGCTGAGTGATCGTCGTGAACGTTGTATCCAGTTGAACACCAGCATCGGCACCCAGGAACACCTTACCTGCAGGCAGCAAACGCGGGGTCACTGGCAGACCAGACGCCTGGATAGCAGCGATGACAGCGGCCGCCATTTCAGCTTGGCTTGCACCTTGTGTATACAGAATTGGACGATTGCCAGCCAGGAAATTGCCGTTTCGATCGAATTCAAACGTGATAACTTGGGCACCCGCGGTGATCGTAAATCGATCCCCATCTGCAATACCGCCGGTCGCACCACCTGCCAAAGGAATCAACAAGCTCAGACCTTGCGGCACTTGCAGGCGATAACCGCTATCAAATTCATAGTAAACCACTCCACCGTCTGCATCGGTAATCGTGAAGACGTCTCCATCAGCAACCTGGTCACCAGCTGGAGCGGTCAGAACAAATCGATTCTTGTTATTGACGGCAACCTCGTAAACTCGGCCATCTTTCCAAACACCGGCCAGCGGTGTCAGGATAACTTCGTTGGTTGTTGAATCGTAGCTAAATCGATAATCGATACCTTCTTGCAGCACGCGGCCATTCTCAAACAACGTGATGGCAGCGCCCGTTAAACGCACGCCTGGGATGTCAGGACCGACGACAGTCGAGTCATCGATACCAATGCCTGGGAATGGATCGGCAGTTTCAAAACCATCGACTAATTGAATGCGGAATTCAGGATACACACCACCAGACAATTGAATCACTGAAGTCGATTTGTCGGTATCAACACCGCCTGAGTCATTGTCGAGTGGTTTTGATGCCTGAGCCGATGGACCTACAAAGTCCGCGCGATCCAGTGCGCCGCGATCCTTGAAAACGTCTGCTCCGAGACCACTTGGCGGTGCTACGGTCGGATCATCGACACGCAGTTGACCGGTAGCATCACGCGATGGAGCTTTAACTGGCGAAAGCGCGATCCCCATAGCTTGCTTGATTGTCTTAAACGCTTCGCGTTCTTCGAGCGAATCAAGACTGCTATCGATGATTGGCGATTGCGGTGCTGGCAGGAATTGGCTTGCCTGAGCATCAACGAATATCTGAATGCCAGCCGGAACAATGGTATTAAAGTCCAAACCAGTATTAGGTACGTTCGTTGGCGATGCTTCAATACCGAAGCCTGAGCGATTTCGAGCTGCTGCTGGTTCGGCATATTGATAAATCGATCCACCAACGATCACTTCACCCTGCTTTGGATGAACATTAACGCCCGTATTGAATGCAACGGGTTGACGATTGCCAAACGACTGATTCGTGTTCTGCACGCGAGTCTCATCGCGGACAATCGGCGTTTGAACATTGACGAACACATTGTTCATCAACGTTGGATTAGCGCCTTCCGAAACGACAATGCCGGATTCAGGTATTAGCTGATCGAGATTGTTGTTGTCGTTGAAGTCTGGGTCAACAAGGATGTTTCCGTTGCTAATGATGTAAGCCGCATTGCTGACTACGACAAAGCGTTCAGTCGTCCCATCACCTCTCGACGTATTCGAAAGCACACCGGAGGCTAGACGATCATGTCCAATACCATCGGATGAGTGCGTTGGCAACAGTCCGTCGATTCGACGTGGGAACAGAGTCAGGCCATTTTCGACCCCCGAAATTCCACCCAGTGGGCGTGCGGTAACGGGTGCAAGAGGACTGGCGGTACCAAAAATACCGTTCGGTAACTGCTGAGCATTCGGCAACACAGGGCCGCCGTTATTCAAGCCGTTAATAGCCCCAGCAATCGCTCGAGCGACGTCCGGTGCTCGGTACTCAGCATTAATCCGAATTGGAATATTGCCGGCGGCAACGGCACCGTTGTTATCAAATTCAAAAGTTCTCGTATTGCTGGTGGTGTTTGCAAAATCTGGTATCTGCACAATCGTAAACGTCTCACCGTCGGCGTATGCGGCCTGGTCCTGAGCGGTGATCGTAAAGTCTTGTGCATGCAAGACACTCAAATTGATTGTGTACTGCCCCGTAGAGGTCCCGTTCACGCGATTTGCGAGTGATAGTGGATCGAATTTCTCGTTGCCCCGGGAGCTGACGGCGGCGTAATAAACGCCTGATTTGGTGGCCGTAAAATCGATGTACGGATCCAAACCAACTGCTTCACCTGGTGCGGCATTGTTGTTGCTAATTGTCGTTAACGTGTTGGTAACGCTATCCAGGAAGGCTTGCGGCCGACCGCTCGAGTCAAAGATTTGTAGTACTGAGTCAAGTCCAAGATTTGGCGCAATGGTATTAATGTCCACCTTCACTCGTTCGCCAGCATCCAGTTTGAACTTATACAAGTCAACGTCTTGCGAAGCAGGCGCTTGAAACTGCGAACTGTCTCCGATGGCCGCTGTCATGGTGAACGAAGTAGGATTGTGGGCCGTTCCTTGCCATGTTTCGACGGCTGTGGTGATCGTATCATTGGGTTCGCTGACTGTGGTGTCTGGCGAGAAGCTAGCTCGACCATCATTGCCGTAAATCGTGTTGTTCACCACTCGAACGAACGGTTGAGGGGTATCTGAAACGTCAACACGCGAGATCGTGAACGGATTGCCGCCTGCCACCTGGTTCACAAAGTTGACGTTACTAATACCTTCAATGTACAACGCCGGTGAAAGGTAAAAATTGATGTAGCCAGCACTGCCTGTGGTGGCATCGCTTAAACGGCCGAACACAGATGGAGCGACCGTCGCACGAACAGTGTCGGTGCTGCCGTTCGTCACCAAAATGCTACCAAAGATTGAATCACGCATGGATTGGAGCAATTCGAGCGCACTGTAACCCGGCGAGGTGTTCGGAGCACGCAAGTACTGTGTGCCGCCATCCTCGCGGTAATAGATGGGAACGCTATTCTGTCCCCATCCGTTACCTTGAACAGTACCGCTACCAAAGGTTGGGCCGCCTGTACCAGAGCCGGCGAGATCTTCGAATTCGAACTGAACTCGAGTTCGACCAGCGTCGATGACCAGCAAGTCACTGTCGTCTACAAACGATCCAAAGTGATCAAAAGGATTGGTGTTGGAAGTTGTAGCCGCATCCGAGGAAATCAACGGTGGTGTCGTAGTGGTCGGCCCCGGCAGGAATGACGGCCTAATCATGTAGATCGGATTTTCACCCAGGATGTGAACGCCTCCAAGCCCACCGCTTTCCATAACATTATTGCTAATCACAATACCTGTGCTGATGCCGCCCAATTGCGCGTCGTTAATTTCACGCAAATTGCGCACAGCACCCGATGCATTACCCCCGAGCGCAGGAATGCTCGACATCGCACCTGCCATCTGCGGTGCAATGTTGCCAATCAAATCGCGAGGATCTTGCAGGCGTGTGCCTGGCTCCGTAAGCACTGCGTAATCGCGAGAGTAACGAATGAAGTTGTTCTGAATAAGAACTTGACCTTGGTCGCGATTGGTGTTTTGATCGCTGTAGCCGCCGAAGAAAATAGCTTGCATGCCACCAAACTTCCGTGGCGTAACCGTCGTACCGACCGACGCGGTACGAATGAAAATAGCACTGTCGGTCAATTGGTTGGCGACATCTGCGACCACAATTTTTAACGTATGTGGACCAGCGGCCAGTCCAAGTGCACTTAACTGCAGCGGTGCTGTAAAGCCATCTAAGCTCGTTTGAGTTATGAACTTGCCACCATCGCTTGGATCATTGTTGTAATACAGCTGCGAGTTCGCGGTCGAGTTGATGGTCGAACTTCGAATCGGACTTGCTGTACCAGGAACCAGTGCGACGTTAACTCCGTCGACTAACACGGCAACCACGTCCTGGCCATTGATCTCATTGTATTCTTCGGACGCAAATCGCAATTCCAAGAACAAATCGCCACCGATGGTTCCATCGCCGAACTGGAACTCCGTTTGTAACGAAGTGGCTTCGGTCGTTGTTACACCGAGTGCAACGTTGGTAGCCACGTCGCCCGCGGCCCCCGGCAATGCAGTCCCGGTGTTGTCAGATAGGTTATTTGGTAACGCATCGACTAAGCGACCAGTCGAAAGCATTATGCCTGTTTGGCCACCAAAACTGACAATACCCGCTGATTGAGCATTGCCATTGAAGACTGCCGGTTGAGTCGCAGTGATACCCGTTCCGAAGATCTCATTGCGAAGCGTGTTCGCATTGGCGTTCGCATTGATAATGGACATCGGTGGACGATTAAATTCCTTAAAATCGCCCGATACTTGACCGTACAAATTGATGCGGTTATCGCGAGCTGCCGTACCGGTCACAACTCCGCCTGATGAGGAAGCGCGCACCTTGATGCGGGCTTGCACGCCAGGATCATTGATCGCATCGCGGATCCGCTGTGCAATCACAAAATCCGCGTCCGTAGCCGAGAATGCAACTGCAACGTTGCCCGGGGTGACCGAACCGATGCTGTTGAATTCAAAAGTCAGTTGGCTGCCGGAGTCACCCAGCGTAAACTTGTCGCCATCAACCAGCTCACGACCTTCTGGTGCCACCAGCGTGACTTGGCTTGCCGAGCGATCATTTGTGTCCATCGCGGAATTGAGCGCCAAACCACTTGGTGAAGCAGTGAAGAAGCTATCACCCTGGCGAATTTCAAGCTGGTACTGTCCTGTTAAAGTTGTGTTAGCAGAAACAGGGTTGCCAGCAAAGTTGGCTCCAGACGGAGCATTCAGCACCATTTCGCCACGCTCAGCGAAACCGATGATAATGTCGTCAATCGATACACCAGAAGTTGGACTAGCGTTTGGACCGTTCGTGTTGTAGCGGAACACCAAACGCAAATCAGTTTGTCCAGCAAACTGTGCCAGGTTGAGCCGAGCTTGGCGCCAACCACCACCATTGTTCAAGGTTGTATTTGAAGTAACCGGAACATCACCCGTCGCCGTTCGAACGAGAACCGTAAAATTATCACCGGCCTCCGCGTTCAAGTTATAGCTGAAGTAGAGCCGAGCTTGGTCTTCCGCTGAATAGCCTCCAAGGCTGAAAGCATTCGAGACCAAATCACCTTGGGCGCCACTGGCTTGAGTTACGCCGTTACCAGTAAAGCTGAAGACGCTCGACGCTTTATGACCAGCACTACCGTCCACAGCACGGCGCCAGAGGTTCGTGCCAGTACCTGCGAAATTGCGATCAAACAAGCGTGGTACAGTCGGCAGTTCGGCAACCGCTGTGGAAACAGTCGTTTCAAAACCTTCGTCCGCAACACGAATCACTGAGTTGAGCGGTTCACGCCGGGTCAATGGATCGTTCAGTGCCGAAGGAATGCGGCTCGCCGACGACACGGCAACCGAATAAAGTCCACTTGGCAGGGCTGCGGTACCGATGAATGCATCCTTCGTTCCTACCGATCCGCGACTCATGTCTTCCAAATCGGTCAGCGACAATGGACGACGTTGATCGTCAGCGATGTTGCTGTCCTCACCGTACAGAACCAACTGATAGGACTCATTCCCGACTCCTCCAGTTACCTGGAATACGGACAAGGATGTGTCGGCACGATTGAGACCGTCAGCGTAATCGATGTCGAAGTTAACTGGGGCAGTCAACGTTGTGACGCCGCCAGCCGCACCTGACTTACCATCAATCGAAACATTAAGTTGATAAATGTCTCCACTCTGCGGCGCGAGGCCGGTGATTACCCCGCCAAAAGCGTCTGAATTGAAGCGACCGACGCCGATAATATACGTGCCCGCAGCCGGGAAGGTGAAGCTAAGGAAGGAATCAAGTGCCGAAATACTTCCAGGATCAAGGCCTGCATCGTCATTGAGCGAAAGCAAATTGCCGCCTGAGTCGAACAGGAACAGCTCCGTGTCAAAGTTCGCCGCATCCATATCGAACGTACCCACCGCACCCGCATTCGGAACTGTAAACGAGTAGTAATCGAATGTGCCGTTACCGGTTCCAGATATGACCACGTAAGGGCGCGTCGTACTGTTTTGAACGTTAGTATTATTGACTAACTGGAACGCTTCTGTGTCCAAGCTTTGCGCGGACCCGATTGAATCATTTGGCTCATTCTCAGCAACCGTCGCTCCTGAAATGGAGTTGTTCAACAAGTTGGTATAACCCACTTGGAAGCGGTAGAAATCCAGATCTCCGCCGTTGGAGATCTGGCCGCCAACACTGATCGTCGCGCGGTCGGTGCTGAGCAGGTTGCCCAAATACTGATCACGACTGATGAGTGTTCCACCGTTATTTACGTTGCCACCCGTGACGTCGTTATTACTACCACCTGCTGATTCGTCTTCTTGGAATTCGCCTAGAAGCGGTGAGTGCTTTGGCAATCCCTTTATTTGAATTCCGTTAGTTGCATAGCGGATGTCAGCATATTGAACGCTTGAGCCCGGATTCTCTTGAGTTTCGCGAGTACGAATTTGTACTTCATAGCTACCGCTTGTAAGGCCGGCAGTGAAATTATCGATGTTCGTGCTAGAACTACGAATGCGGAAATGATAGGTGCTGCGTGATCCAGCGTTGCCCGGCAACACGACTCTTAAACCAGCGTCACGTGCGTTGGTAGTTCCATCTTCTTTGAGTAGGCCACTCGTGTTCTTACGCAGATTGCCATTCACTTGACTTGGCAACCGATTTACCAATGTTGGTATAATCGCCGTCGTCCGCGTGATTAAAGTCGGATCAAGCGTTTCAGCGGTACTGTTGTCGCTTCTCGCAAGCAACTGTCCGTTGGAGTTGAGCACTTCAATGACGGTATCAAGCGAATAGGTGGTCTTATCGACGTCAAACCATACTTCTGTACCCGCTTCAGCCGTGAAGCTATAGACGTCGACGTCACCCGGCTGCGATAGAACTCCTTGGACCACAAAGCCCAAGCGGAAATTCTCATCGCTGGCAGTCGGCCTGCTTGACAGGTCGCCGAGCAATTGAGCGGTATTGGTTGTACTATTGAATCCAGGAGCGATCGCAGTTGGCGATTCGATTTCCATTATCGTCGCAACGTTGCGATCATTGGAATTTTCATCCAAAATGATACTTCGCCAATCGGATGGCCGAGCAATTGTGGCGACGCCATCATTGTTGGTATCCGTTTGAGGCGTTCCATCTGGCTGAAGACCAGCCCCGACACTGTCGTCGCGGAAGCTCGTCATAATCACGGGGAATCCCGGCTGGCCGATAATTTCTACCGTGCCACCAACGCGATCGTTCGCATTCGTTCGGGTCCCTGTCGCCGTGATTCCTGTTCCCCCAAGATAGTTGAAGTTAGTTCCATAACCAATCAATTTAACGACCAGTGATTCCGTCGGCGAACTTTGGAGACGCAGGCCACCTTCATGTACAAAGTTGCTGACCGTGATCGAATTGAACAGCACGTGAACGATGTCGGTATCGTCCCAGACACTCGCCGTCATCAATTCGTCGCCACGAACTTCCAATCCGTTCATCTCGTTGTTGTACATGCGATTTTCGCGGATCATCGGACCACGATTGCTGTCAAACTCTTCCAGACGATCGGCCAGGCCATTGGATCGACCATAGTCGACGCGTAAATCCGAAGTCAGGCTATTCGCATCGATGTCGATTGCGCTTCCGCGGTTGTTTCGGAAGGTATTGCCAACGAGAATCGGCTGCGTGCCACGAACAAAGATCGTTGCTGCACGATTGTCCAATCGACCAAGGCGATTGAGCGGACCTTGACCACCGATACCATCTTCATTGAATTCGAAAGTTGAATTCGTGATGCGACCATCGGCTTGTTGCAACTCGATTGGATTGAAGGCCTTAAAGGTACCTTCCAACTTCGTAACGCCACCCGCATAGGCCAGCGTGACATGATCAAGGCTAAGCGTTGAACCGGTGCTGGCATAGATACCACCCCAATCTCGCGCCTTGGGAGTCGAGCCCGCTCCATCGTTGTTGGTATCAAAGCTACCGCCCGCTCCGTAACGATCGTCCAACTTGCTTGTAAAGATGATCGGTGCGCCAACGGTTCCTTCGGCTATCAGATTAGCGCCCGGTCCGATCTCAATTCTCGCACCTTCAAACTTCAACACCGCACCTGGATCAATTACCAAGCTCGCATCCAAGCGTGGACGCAGTGTGCCCAAAGCATATTCAGAAAGAACTGTGCTGAGGTTGCCACCGTTATCAACAAACGTCGTTGTCGAGACATTGGCTGGATCTCGCAATTCAGCCACTAGAGTGTAAGGTGCTGCTCCACCAGGCGCACTGCGATAGAGGCGACGGCCGCTGTAGCCCGATTGCGTGAGCGGCAGATTGTTTAGCGTTACGCGTTGGTTGGCAGCAACAGTGACATTGCTGGTGACATCCGAAGCAATGCTTTCGCGACCAGCGCTGTCAATCATCACCATTCGGTAATTGTAAGCACCTGGTACGAAAGCTCCGCCCGCTTGATTCGCAAAAGTAACGCCGCTTACGTTGGCGCGGTCGCGCACCAAGACTCCGCCCGAGTTTTGCCCCAAATCAATGAAGCCCGACGAGGTCGCATCAATTTGAGCGACTTGCGTGTATACGCCGCCAGCACTATTGTTGCTGCGGTAAAGTCGACGCGCAACATATTCGCCGGAAGTGAGCGGCAAACCAAACAACTGAATCGCAGTTTGTCCGACACTCAAATCAACATTGCCGGTTGCATCCGAAGCCGGAGTTTCATAGCCGTTGACATCGACGAACGTAACTTTGTAGTTGTAAGTTCCAGGCAACAGCGTACCACCAACGGTCGGCTGCAGCGCGGTGAGATTTGCCAGCGGTCGAGTCGTGTCAAGAATCGCTCCGCCCGGTGTTGCCGATACGAAAATATTTTCAGAGATGATATAAGGAATATCGATGTCGTCAAAACGCGCAGCCACGGTCAACGGACGAATCGCATTTCCAGTTGGCGTATCGACGCGTATAAACAATCCATTGAGTGAATTATTAGTCAGCGTATTGTGATGGATCTCAGGGCCGACGCGGTCATAATCACTCGTGAATTTGCCGTTCTGTTGAAATCGCGGCTCGTTGAAGTTTGTTTCTTCGAAGCTGTTCGGTGCCGCGCTCATCGCCGCGTTTGCGCTGTTGCTGATCTTGTTGAACGTAACCGTTGGACGCATATCAATCATCTGAATCGGATTCACCACTTGCTGAACCGAATCGATCACAACGTTGCCACCACCGCCATAGCGGAGATCGGCATGGTTGACATATTGAAGGAAGATGCCTTCGTCTTCCAAGTCGCGACGACCTGCAGCTTGATCGACATCGCGACGATAAGTGATACCACCCCAATCACCAACAGATGGTGTTGTTTGCGGCGCATAAGTATCAAAGCCGAGTGATTGATCCAACCACGATGTGAAGAATACGCTACCAGGTATAAGCGAACCGTCAGCAGCACGAATTAAGCGACCGTTGCTGTCCGTTAGCGCTGGTGTACCCAGAACTTGCAGTGCACCTTCACTGCGATCCACACCCTGGCTGGTACTGCCAACGCCAATCCGCGCTCGACGAAGTTTCAATATTGCGCCAGCGTCGATCATCGTGGTCACGCCTTGCGGCACATCCATCGAGCTGCCATCACTGAGTGCAGCACCGTTAAGCAGGTCAATTCCGATTTCGTAGGCAATGTTGTCGTTAGATGTCTCTAACCTACGATCCTGCCCACCGTTACCAACGATTCGGACAATGTCTCCAGGCAATGCGGAAGCAAATGCATTGGCCACGCCACTGCCCGCGATATTATTGAACGGTTTGGCGAGCGAACCATCTGCATTTGGACCAGCCACTTTGTCAACAAAAATCATGCGGCCTTGGACTTCGATATTGTTCAGCCCCGGTGACATACTTACTGTACGTTCACCTTGCAGCGTTATCCGAATTCCATTGCTGATTGCCGAGACACCCAGTTCGCCGCGCGAACGAATCGCTTCGAAGAGTTTCTGGGACAGATCGCCAGCAGTGCTGGCGAGCGTGTAATCAACACGAGTATTGCCGATTCCGACAATGGGATCCGAACTGAATTCGAAATTGCGAACGGTTCCATTGGCGCCAGTGATTGTGATGATCTTGCCTTCAAGATCTGCCGAGCCACCGGCGTTAAACTGAAGTACCCGATCAAGTGGACGGGTTTGGAACCAGAAATTATAGGTGCCGCCTGGAACGCCATCAGCATCACCGTCGATCGCAATCGATTGATCACCGACAAAACCACCAGCTGTATCTTGGATCGCATCAGTTGTGTCAACTTGCGCACGGAAGGTAATTCGCAAGTCATACTTGCCTTGAGTCGTTCCGCCAAAGCCAGTATCTGGAATCGTCGGATCATAACTGTCATTGCCGCTGGCGCTGACACCAATGAAGTAAACGCCGGATGACAATTGCTGCTGAATAAACGAATCGTTGCTGAAGTAGTTGTCATTGCGCGAAACCAACTCCAGATCGCCACCCTTGAGCACAATCGGGCTGTAAGTTATGTCGCGATTGCCAACAAGCGTCGTCCCGCTGCCACGCGCTAGCGTCACTTTGACCAGTTTTGAAACCGCAGCATTCGCATTCAACGAATCCACAAATTGCGCCGCGGTTGTCTCCTGACCTAAGGTGCTGTTGAGGTCGATCGTGATCAGATTATCAAAGACGTTGATGATCGGTTGAGCGCCAACACCACGCTCGCTGCGAGTCACAAAAACTTGCAAATTGTTGCCTAAACGACCAGGTTGAATCGCATCGAATTTGATCGAAAGCGCTTCGCCCGCGGCCAGATTGCTGGTAACAGACGCTTGCCTTTGCTTGTACAAATGCAACAACGTATCGAGCGGACTGCTGTTCGTCAGGCGCTCGGCATAAGTCTCGGCAACAAACAATCCAACACGGTCTGCACCACCGAAATCGACTTCGAAACGGTACAGGTCGATATCGTTGCTATCAGGACGGAAAACATTCTGGCCATGCAGTACGTCGTAAGCACCAGGGAAAACTGGCTCGTCGGCAGGCGTTGCATTGGACAATCCAGCGTTCACGAAGGCAGTCGACAAGGCCATCAAAGTACCAGATGGCAAGTCCCCGGCTCGCTCCAGTCCCAGCAGCATACCCATGCCAGTCAATGCTGCCCGTGACCAATCCTCACCATAGTTGTCTCCCCATTGCCGCTGAGCATCCAAAATCAAGAGGCTGGCGCGGAAGGCAGGATCAATCTGCACGCCCATATTAATGGAGTTGGTAATGACTACGCTCGGGCTTGTTCCCGTCAACGCGGCCAGTGAACCCGTCGCAATCGTAATACCTGTATTCGGAGTTTCAATAAATTGGATACCAAGATGGTCACTCCAAATCTGAAGCACTTCGCGAGCACGCTGTTTTTGCTTTTCCGTAATCGCATTGGTCAACAAATTGCCAGAACTATCCGAAGCATAGTTCAGTTTGAAGTTGTAGCTGATGGTTGTAACACCAGCGACTTTGTCGGCTCCGAAAGCCGAATTGATGTACTGTTCGAAACTGCCACCAGCTTCGTTCGGAACATCGCGCATTCCCAAATCGTCTTGAGCACCGATCAAGTCGAAGTTATAAGGAACTGCATCGATCTCAGAACTAAGAATCAAACTTGTTTGATCTGTAGCCGACGAACCAACCGCGCCCAAGTTCATCGCAGTGGTATAGGTGCTACCTAGGCCCACGACAGTTAGCGGCGAGTAATTGATCGGCTTGTTGAGTAGAGTGGTGCCAACACTTCCTGGTTCTAGCTGGATTGAAACTAGATTGCTGGAAGCCGACGATGTCTGCAAAGCAGCTAACAACTGGGCGGCAGTCACATTATTGCTGCCCAAGTCAATGTTGATCGTGCGACCAGTCGCGGTGATCGCGATCGGACCGCTATTCGAATTGGTGATATTGATCTTGATGCCGCTGCCCGCTTCGCCCAAGACTCGCGAAGTAAAGCGGAACTTCGCAGCCCCAGCAGTATTGAAATCACTGATCACGGTAGCGGCAGACTCGCTCAACCGCGGCGTAATCGGCTCGGTCTCGCGAGTCCCAATTCGCAGACGGAAAGTACGCGAGCCAGTATTGGAGCCCGGGAGGCTATTGATGTCCTGTCCAAAGCGCAAAGTAGCGGTGTTCGCTGAAGCATTGTACTGAACCGATTGCGGCAAGAACCGCTGGTCATCGGTATTGCGAACGGTTTCATCTGTGAATATTAATTGATAAAACTGCGGATTCTCAGCCGATCGCGATGTTGGTTGCCCAAGCGAATTGTTTTCAACAAGCAGTTTGTCATTGTCAAAGTAAACAACAATCGTGTCACGAAGTTGTTGCAACGAATTGTTCGCATTGCGAACAACAGGCTGTGGCACAACGGCTGTAACCTGAGGACCCAGATCCAAACGGAAATTAACCGTATCTTGTCGCTGACTGGAAATGGTTGGCTTGAAGAGATCTCCAACTGCACCGGATGGAGTCGTATTACGCAATCCGACAATTCCAGCCACCGGATCATCGAAACCAAATATTTCGGCACGATACAAATCGTTAGGCAGTGACTCAGCGAAACGAAGCGTCACTTCATTCTCGTTGGGCGCGTCGCCGATGACAACTTTGCCAGGCTGAATGATCACATCACCCGTACGATTCAGCGTAAGCGGCGAATACGTTGGAGCAATCGAGCCAATTACAGTGCTTCCCAATCCTCCATTGACGCTCGCTCCCATGACAGGTATCAACAGCGGTGAAGCGTTAATAGCCGTCACCAACTGCTGAGCAGTTGTCGGTGTCGTTACGTTGGAGTTGAGCGTGATACCGACTGTGTTACCAGTCACCGTAAAATTGGGCGCGGCGTTTGCACCTAAGTCGGCTCTAGTTACTTGAACGGTCAACGTTTGGCCTGGAACGCGCCCAGTCAACTGCACGTCGACTTTGCCATCAGTGCCAAAGTCGGTTGCCGCCGTAGATAACGCAAACGAGCCGTCACCGCCGGCTCGAGTCAACCGGATGCCGCTCAGAGTACTCGCATTAATTATCTGCGAGTCGTCGAAACGAAACGTCAATTCGCGAGGAGCTTGATTTCGAACCGATCCGTCAACGATCAAATCGCTATTGTTCGGCTGGATACCGATCAATTGCGGTCCAACCGCCAATAATTGACGCTTTTCCAGATCCTCCAGCAACATACGTCGCATGCGATTTCGCGCTAGAGTACGGAGGCCCGAGTTAAAATTGGCAGAACCGGGAAAACCTGCGCGTGACTTACGGATGGCCATTAACCAACCCTTAAGAGCAATTACGGTTATGTTTCAAGCGCCTTACCAATCCAACGGCGGAGGTGAAGAGCGCACAATCAGCTGCCGCTTGCCCTGCTCGAACAAGCGACACAACCACCAAACGATGAGCATTTGCTCGCCAGTAAAGTTCACCGGCAAGCCTTCTGGGGACGAAAACAACCTCTACGATCGCCTTCCGGCCCGACAAGTACATGTGGGGTCGATTATAATTGCGAGCAAAACCGATGCAAACTTCGGAGGCTATCTAGACCTCCCAAATATCCTATTCGGCTCAAGGTAACATCGGTCGGACGTAATTGTGCGGGTCGTAGGGGAAGCTTCGCCAGTTCAACATTTGGCGGAACAAGGACTCATTGTCGAGCCTTGGACGCGCGATAATAGCGGAAGTTCCAATTAAAAAGCCTTCGGACTGCGCATAGAATCCCTAGAAAGGCCTGCTTGGCCACTTTTGGGGAATTTCATATCCCCACGAGATGGTGTGTTATCAGTCAGCCCACTTTAGATGTACGAAGGGGGACCGTAAACAAAGGACTGCGTTTTTCATGACCCGAGAGTTGGTTATTAACCTGCCGATAACTCGCCACGCTCTCGCCTCACCACCATAGAAATATTTTTCTCTCGCCTTCTTTTCAGAGCTACGATCTGAAAAGTAGGGCGCTATAGAATTCCAGGAACAATATTCGTTTACAGCGCCACGCTTTAAAACGACGATGCATCCAAATTGGTCTGCACTAATTCGTCGGTGCGATCTGATAGGCCCGAGACCGATAAAGGAAGTCAGTTAAATTCCCCTCGTGTGGTTGAAGCCAGTTCAGCCGATTCGTTGGTATAGGACCTATGTTTAGCCGATCAACGTGAACACTTTCCGTCAATGTATCAATAAACTGAGGATCTGCAGTCAGTGCGGTGCAAACCAAAGTGGATCCAATTTTTCCGACCATGTCCTTCTGCGGACATTTGACCACGCTGGTAAACGGGAACATGTATTCCTTCGCCACTACCGGACATTCAGGATTGTTCGCGTGAACAATGACAGGTCGGAGGTATGCGCAAAAAGCGCGTTCCACTAGACGATCTCCAAAACCGGCAGTCATGTCTTTGACTCCCGAAGTACTCACGTCCTGCTGAACCATGCCCCAAGTGCCAGTTGCCATCTTCGCATTCGTGAACGCAGCAAGCCCAGCGTTCGGATCCTGTGGCGGCAATACATCCACTGGTCCGAGCCGCTCGGCGAGTGCCGCAGCAATCTCTTCAGTATGACGCGAAGCCCAAATACCCGAGCAGTTAATACAGCTTCTGCCGCTATTCGAAAAAATGCTCTCCACCATCAAATCCATATAATCTTCCCAGCGGTCTACTACATCATCGCCGATGAGGATCTTTGAAAAACCTGGACCGTGGGCTTGAACGCGAGGGTTTCCTGCATATTGCTCAACTGTTTGAGCACTTCCGAAAATCATCGACCTTTGGCAGCGGGTCAACAGAGTCTGGCCGACATCGTGCCCGCCTGGATACATGGCGATCGCTTCGCCCGGAATGCCAGCAGCGATAAATGCCGACGCCATTCGGTAGGGCGTCCAAGGCTCTTGACTCCCCGGTTTCAGCAACAAACCAACTTGTAACGGAATCGCGGGCAACCAAAGAGTGTGAACACCAGGCGAGTTGTTAGGTAGAACTGCACCAAGAACGGGCGATTGGCACTGATAACTGACAGTTACGCCACGGCCCTCGTCGCCATATCCCTTGGTGAATATACTCAAATCCAAACCCCGCGTCAGGCACGACAAAATTTGCTCCATGTTCGCCAGCACGAACGAGTTCTTCTTCATGTTCGAACGGCACATATGCTCCGGGAGCCCTGTGCTGGCCGATTGCTGATGAATAAAATCGTCAACCGTCTGAACGCCATCACCGACAGGCAATTCGCCATGTTCGAAAAGTTCAGCTGCCTTTTTGCAGCGCTCAAGCAATTCACTCGGTGGAATCTGTCGCAATACGGCGCGTGCTCGCGGAGCATGCTTCATATCCAGCTGTACCATGCCGCCGTTCACGTTGCCGATTTTGGCAATCGGCTCGCCGGTATCAAAGTGCAACACTTCCTGGGCTTCGAGCGATTTGTATGGCTTTCCCCAACGAAGAGCAGATAACGTGAGCACAAAAAGTACCTTTGAGCAGAGAGTTTTGAATTGAGTAAATGACGGTCGGTCGGACGCTAGAAGCGTCCGCCACGGGCAAGCTTAGTGGCAGACGCTGCCAGCGTCTGCCTCAGGAAGCTTTTCTAACTTCTTAATAAACCCCAACGGTCGTTTGTGAGGCGATCGCATGGTACGGGCGGACACCGCTGACCCCATCCCATGGATACTTGACGAACGGCAACTCGCGTTCGCCTTCATCCCGCTCTAAGAAACCAGGAATAAAAAACTCCTTAGTCATCGTATAAAGCTTCACACGTCCCGTTCCACCGTAGGGAACCACTTTCGTGTGATCCTCAAAATCGACCACTTCAACCACGGCCCGCGGCTGCGGTGCGTAGTACGAAATCTTATAATCATCCTCAGCCGAAATCGGTTTGCTGCAAGCCAGTCCCATAAGCGTATTGCCGTAAGTCGGGGTCATAAAGACGCCTCCCTCCTCAGCCGGACCACCCAACAGCTCTTCAACGCAGAAACGAGTCCATTGAGGGGTAAACTCAGTTCCACCCGAGAAAATTCCGGTGATTCCAATTTCCTGGATGCTCGTTCCCTTCTCCGCCAACCCGTAAGCCAACGACTCCAGCAACTTTGGCGTCGTGAACATGCACTTTATGTCATGCCCAGCGGTCAGAATCGTGATCGCTTGATCAATACAGTGCTTTTTGTATTCTTCCAGGTGCTCCATCCAACCTTTTTTAATCAGTTTAATTACCCAGCGTGGATCCAGGTCGATACAAAAACTGATTCCCCCGCGGTGCTGGCAAAGATGCTCAACGGCCAGTCGCAGTCTTCGTGGACCCGATGGCCCCAGCATCAACCAGTTTGCGCCACGCGGGAAAAACTCGTCTGGCAAGGTATCGCTAAACATTTCGTAATCAATTCGAAAGTCATCGATCACCACGCGGCTCTTCGGCACACCCGTCGTTCCACCCGTTTCGAAAACATAAGTCGGGCGGCCTTCCAAGCCCTTGGGAACCCAGCGGCGAACTGGACCACCACGAAGCAAATCATCTTCGAAAAGTGGAAATTTCTTGAGATCTTCAAAGCATTTAACTTCTTTCAGCGGGTCGAACTTCAGCGATCGTTTTTGCTCTAACCAAAACGGCGATCCGGTGGACTCATGAAAGTGCCATTGAGTCATTTCAACGGTTTGCTGGTCGAGCTTTTCTTTTGCTTTTCGGCCCAAATCGGCAACTTCAGGGGAAATCGCGGTTGTCATGGTGAGATCTTTCCAGAGAACATTTCGTTGACTGTGGGTTTGCTGAGTTGCTTTCGGATCGATGCGTTTCCAACCACTATAGGCGGGACGCCAACTAAATTCGATCGTTGGTTGGCTGCATGCGACACTTTGAACATCTCTCGCAGGAGGGAATTCGAATTAGAACCTCCCTTTGCGTTGTCGTCGAGCATACAAAACGAACAGCTCGTAGCCTAGGCTTCCAGCCTGGGAATCTTCCAGCCTGGGAATATGGAGTGCTCCACCCAGGCTGGAAGCCTAGGCTACGAAACCACCTAATGGACTTCGCATTGCGTTTGGAATAGCCTAACTGTTCAACAACCGTCCTCTTAACACCTCTCCGAACCACCAAGGACTGCTTCCCATGCGTCGCCCCTTTTTCTTCTCAGCCTTATTATTCTCCGCGTTAGTCCTGCCAGCCTCGGCAGCGGATCCGACTAGTGAACCGTTCGGCAAGACCGCTGATGGCCAAGCCGTCGAACTATACACACTCAAGAACGAAGCTGGCTTTACTGCCAAAGTGATGACCCGCGGCGCGACGCTCGTGCAACTTCTTGCCCCAGACCGAAGCGGCAAGTTCGAAGACGTCATCCTCGGTTTCGACTCCGTTACCGGCTATGAATCCGACGATAACCAGTATTTTGGCTGCACGACTGGCCGCGTTTGCAATCGCATCGCCAAAGGCAAATTCTCTCTTGATGGCAAAGACTACACACTCGCAGTCAACAACGAACCCAATCACCTGCATGGCGGTGCGAAGAAGAGCCTCGACAAAGTGGTTTGGAAAGCCAAGCCGTTTACGAACGAACGCGGTCAAGGTGTCAGCTTCACCTACACCAGTCCTGACGGCGAAGAAGGCTACCCCGGCACACTGAAAGTAACCGTTAACTTCCTGGTCCCCAAAGACAAAAATAACCTGAGCATTCGCTACACGGCGACCACCGACAAAGCCACGCCTGTCAACTTGACCAACCACGCTTACTTCAACTTGGCCGGTCAAGGCTCACCGACCATCATCGATCACATGCTCAGCATCAACGCGGATCAGTACACCCCCACCGACGATACGCTCATTCCCACTGGCA
>JANODD010000234.1:0-9804 GCA_031412515.1 Planctomycetia bacterium
CCCAGGCACAAAAGAACCCAGGCACAAAAGAACCCAGGCACAAAAGAACCCAGGCACAAAAGAACCCAGGCACAAAAGAACCCAGGCACAAAAGAACCCAGGCACAAAAGAACCCAGGCACAAAAGAACCCAGGCAGGATGCCTAGGCTACGCTCGCTCAATAAAGCGCCATCGACAACTTTCGCCTGTAATCTCGCGTCAACTCCGAATCTTCTGGCAGCACCCGGAACACATCGACCATCAACGCGCGAGCTTTCTCACCGGTCTGTTTTCGATCCAAAGCGACCAACGACAAACAGATTTGAAAGGCTTGTTCGTATTCTTGATGTCCAGCCAAAACTTCGGCCAGCTTCAATTGCAATGCAAAATTCTTGGGATTGGCTTCGGACTCTGCACGAGCCGCTTCGATGCTCATCCCGGCTTTGGAACCCAACTCCAGAGCCGCTTTAATCTTCTCAGCCGATGACTCCAAGAAACCACGTTTTTCGAGCGACTCGATAATCTCTCGGCACTCTTCACTTCGATTTTGAGCAAGCAGCAATTCAGCCAGCGGAATCAGCGCGTTCGAATCGCTGGGCGCCTGTTCAAGAATCTCGCGCAGTTTGGATTCTGCCGCAGCTGGGTCAGTGGCCGCTAATCGCTTCGCATCCATCAGAAGCGTTCCCGCCAGTTGTTTATTGATCCACTCGCGAATCGCCGCTTCCGGCATTACGCCTTGGAACGAATCGACGATATTGCCGTCGAGCATCGCGAAAACTGCTGGAATACCCGACACTTGAAACTCCGCCGCAGCACGCTGAGCGTTGTCGGTGTTCGCTTTGGCCAACAGAAACCGGCCTGCAAATTCGTCAGCAAGTTTTTCCAGCACCGGTCCTAGTGTTCGACAGGGCGCACACCACTCAGCCCAAAAATCGACGACCACCAGCCGCTCTTTTGAACCCTCGAATACAATCGCTTCGAAATCTTCGTCGGTTGTATTGACGACCCACATCGATTTTTCAGTTGTCTCAGACATAGAACAGCAAACCTCGAAAATACCACCTCAGTAACTTTTATCGGAAAGCAACTGATTATTATACCATATACGCCCCGAATCGCTTCTAGCAGTTTGTACCGATCAATCCACTGTCGCCTTTTGCTCCGCAAAAGTAGCGTCGGGCATGATATTGGCATCGCAAACTCCAATCTTCGCTGTAGTATCAGACCTTCGTGCGCCGCGACGCGCGCCAACGCGCTTCGCAGTCTCACGCGATGATCGCTTCGATCGCATTACCGTGGTCAATATCGAGTCTCTTGCGACCAGGAATTTCTAACTGTCGCGAATCAAGCCCCATTTGTTTCAGAATCGTCGCGTGAATGTCTGTGACATAATGCCGATCCTCAACAGCATGAAAACCGATCTCGTCGGTCGCCCCATGCACCACTCCGCGTTTTAAACCGCCACCGGCCATCCAAACCGAAAAACCAAAGATGTGATGATCGCGACCATCGGAGCCCTGTGAACCCGGCGTGCGTCCAAACTCGCTTGCAAACACCACTAGCGTTTCATCAAGCAAGCCGCGACGTTCGAGATCAATCAGCAATCCACCCACAGGTTGATCGACTGCTAAAGCGTTGCCGGAATGATTGGCTTTCAAAGCTCCGTGGGCGTCCCAAGCACCAGCCCCACCGGCACCGTGCTGTATCTGTATAAATCGCACTCCGCGTTCAACCAGCCTTCGCGCGGCCAGCAACTGCATGCCAAAGTCGCGACAATGCGGTTGATCGATTCCGTACAGCGACTGAGTTTCTGCCGTTTCACGCGAAAAATCGACCACTTCAGGAACAGATTGTTGCATCCGAAACGCGAGCTCATATGAAGCCACTCGAGCCCCCATAGCTGGATCATTCGGGTACTCGACTCCGCGGAGCTTATTCAGCCTTCCGATCAGGTCCTTCCCAATCGCTTGAGCCTCGCCAGAGAACTCTCGCTCAGGTCGACTGTAATCCAGCGGATTTTTTGGGTCGATCCGCATTGGCACCGCATCATGAGCTGGCCCAAGGTAGTGACCATCGCGTTTGTTCCAGTACTCGCGATTGCCAATCGAGATGTACTGCGGCAAGTTATCGTTGAGCGACCCGAGTCCATAATGGACCCAAGCCCCAAGGTTTGGAAAATCGCCGTCGTTTTGATGTCGACCCGAATGGAACTGCGTCTGCGCACCGTGATTGCTATCCGTCGTCCACATCGAACGCACGATTGCTAACTTGTCAACTTGACCAGCGATATGTGGAAACCAATCGCTGATTTCGATGCCGCTTTGACCGTGCTTTTTAAAGCCAACTTGCAACGGATAAAGTTGATTGCGCTGGTTGCCGTTGCCATCGGGAACTACCAGGCGTTCGATGGCCAGTTTCTTGGGATCTTGCGTGTCGGCAAAAGGCGTTTCGGCAATCGTCTTGCCGCCGTACTTGGTAAGCATCGGCTTGGGATCAAAGCTCTCCATTTGGCTGACGCCGCCGTTCATGAACAACCAAATGACACTTTTGGCTTTCGGCCCGAAGTGCGGTTGCCCAGTAGGTGGCGACCATTCTTTTTCAGTGGCTATCCCATCCCGGTGCAACATCGCCCCGAGTGCTAGCCCAGTAAACCCAAGTCCCATGTCCGCCAGAAATGTCCGACGCGGAACAATGTTAGGTTTTTCTTCACTATGATTTTGCATGTCATCGATTTCTGCAATGTTGTGATTCCCCGAATCCTAGGCTTCTAGCCTGAGGAAATGTTCAAGTTCCCAGGCTGGAAGCTGGGATGCGAAAAGTCGTGGATGAATATCGTAGCGGAAGCCGTCAAGGCTTTCGGAGGTTGAGTTCGCGGGTGCAAAGTCGCATGAACGAAATGCTTGACGCATTCCGCTACCGACTTTCCCCAGTGTTACCGAAGCGTTACAAAGTCATTGTGATTGATCAACGTCCAAATAAAGTTCGCTCGCGCACTCTCCGCAGTCGTGTTAGGAAGCGCTCGCCATGCACCGACTGCAAGTTCACTTTCCTTGACTTCGTCTTCGCTGGCTTCGATCCCAAGTAAAACGCGGAACGCCTTGCGAATAAACTCTGGCTCACTTGATTCTGTCCATCGTTTGGCAATCTGGGCTGATGCCTCAAGAACTAAACCGCTGTTGGACAATGCCAATGCTTGTTGTGGCACGATACTTTGCTCACGACGGTAGCAATCTTTTACGAGCGCTTCGTCAAACGAAGTCAAGAATAAACTGCGGTCGTTATTGGAGTGGAAAAAGTATAGACTGCGTCGCGATGAAGCAGCTTGTGCGGCAGCCGGCACCGATGGTCCACCCATGGTCAGGTCAAGCGTCCCGGCATGAGCCAATAAAGAATCACGGACCGCTTGCGATTCGATGCGTATTGGAACTCGCCGCCACAAAAAGTGGTTTTCAGGATCTTTCTTCGCTTTTTCATCTGCTCCCGACATCGTGGAACTCATTTGGTAGGCCGCTGAGTTCACGATCAGCCGATGAAGGTGCTTCATGCTCCAGCCGTTATCCATCAATTCCGAAGCGAGCCAATCGAGTAATTCTGGATGGGTCGGAGGAATGCCTTTACGACCGAAGTCAAACACGGTCGGAACCAGCGGTTGTCCCATGTGCCGCGACCAAATGTGATTGGCCGCAACGCGCGCGGTCAGCGGGTTACGGCGGTCGGTGATCCAATTAGCCAGCGCCGTTCTGCGTCCAGAACTCGTCGGATTAAATTCAACGGAAGGGTCATCTTTGCCCGAATCAAAAAAACGCGTTGGAGTCCATTGAGCGCCCGCTATGCGAGTGAACTGATCTGCAGGAGTGACCTCAGCCACTGAGGCTTCTTTAGCTTTCTCAAGGGCTTCATTGGCCTTTTTCACTTCTCTCTCAACCGCTTCCTTCTTGTCTTTAGCCGCACGATGCAATTTCTGCTCGGCGACGGCAACTGCATGTTGAGCTTTTGCGACCAGTGCCAAACGCTCGGAGCGCACAGCAGCGATTCGATGAGCTTCTTTCGCTTCAGGCTCACAACTAGATTCGACTTTATTTTCTGCAAGTGAGTTGTCAGCAAGCAACGCTGCGGCCCGCTGCTCGAGACTCTCGCAATCCGCTTTCGCCAATTCAAGTGCGGCTTCGGCAACCTTAAGATCAACCTCCGCAGCATCCGGTTTCTGTCTTGCTTTGTTCAGTTCCTGTGCAGCCACTTCAACACGTTTCTTTGCAGCCGTTACTAGGTTATCCGCCACCCAAGTTCGGCGTTCAGGCTGCCAGGCTTCAACGGGCAAAGTAACTGGAGTGATCCTGACTTCATCGAATGCAATCATGCGCGGGATCTCCGGTAAAATTACAGCTGACGAGTCAGCATTTTTTTCATCGCCTCGAATGTAACGATAAGTCGGCGTATCAAGCATCCGGTCGTAGGCTCTCGGAATGCCATCGACGGCCAAATCGGACTGTCCGGGTAACATATCGATCCGCACGTGATACGGCTCGAAGAAGGCTCGCATGCGATAAAAATCTTCTTGCTCGAGCGGGTCGAACTTATGGTCATGGCACTTGGCACAGTTCATTGTCAAGCCAAGAAAGCCTTTGCTGACGTGCTCGACGGTTTCTTCCATCCACTGCGGACGATTAAAAAGAAAATAGTTTCGCGCCAAATAACCTGTTGCGCGTAATTTGCTCAAATCGTTGGGGTACGTTTCATCCGCCGCCAACATCAGTCGCACCATTTCATCATAGGGCGTATCGTCGTTGAGCGATTCAACGATCCAATCGCGCCAATGCCAAATGTGTTTTTGACTGTTGCGGAGTTGATCGCCTAGCCCCCACCAGTCGCTGTAGCGCCAGATATCCATCCAATGCCGAGCCCAACGTTCACCATAACGCGGGTCATCTAACAATCGTTCAACAGTTCGTTCATAGCGCTGGGGATCGTTATCATTCTCGAACGCAGTGAAATCAGCGTCACTTGGCGGGACTCCTAGCAAGTCGAAGTATAAACGTCGGAGTAAAGTAAGCGGTGGAGCCTCCAGTTGCGGCGATAACTCTTGTTCGCGATGTCTGACCGCGATAAACGCATCGATCGGATTCTTCACCCACGGCGATTCGGATGCAAGTACAGTAGGACGAACGATGGGCTGAAATGACCAGTGCTTACTTGGGTCGCACTCGGGAACTTCGTCCACTTGAACCGGTGCGCCGGATGCAGTCCACTGGGCAGTCAACTGGGCAGTCAACTGGGCGCTCCATTGCTTGAGCAACTCGACTTGCTCCACCGACAGCGGCTCGCCTTCATGGTCCGGAGGCATTCGAATCGAAAGATCCGCTGTTGCAACGCGTGAAATCAGTTCACTTTGTTTTGACGGATCACGCTCGATAATCGAACCTGAATCGCCACCCTTGAGCATTAGTTCAAGCGTATCCAGTCGCAAGCCGCTTTTTTGTTTGAGCGCTCCGTGGCACGAGTAGCAGCGTGCTTTTAGCAGCGGCTTGACTTGGGTTAGGTAGTCGATAGGCGGGTCAGCTGAAAAACCAATCCTTGCTGAGAACGCGAAACAGATCAGCATGAGGACCCAACCGTGGCGGATGCTGCTAGTACTACAGCGCAGCATTGTCGTCTTCTGCTCCGCAAAAGTAGCGAGAGATCTGTCATTGGCATCGAAAGCTCCATAGTGCGCTGTAGTACTAGCATCCGCATCGACGCTGGCAGCGTCGGCCACGAAGTTGTTCTCTTTGGGTTTGGTTATCCGCACTTTCGACCTCCGGTTCGTTGCTCAATAGCTGTTATTCTAACTCGGAGATCGCGGTCAGCGGATCCGGATTCTGACGAATCCAGCTACAAATACCCCAGTGTCACAGATACGCATCTATTGCTCGACAATACAGAACAAATGCTTAGCGCTGCGAATAAACATCTCGTTGCCAACGATGGCAGGAGTTGCATCAACACCTTCTCCCAACGAGTTGGTGGCAAGCACTTTAAACTTTTCTGAGTCTTCGATCACAACAATCGTTCCACTCCGGTCCGTCAGATAGACGCGACCACCGGCGGCAACAGGGGATGCATAAGTAGTGCTCATTCCCGGAATACGGACAGCTTCATAATGCGGTTTGCCAGTCAAAGCATCGACGCAGCTCAGTTGACCTGATTTGCCCTTGTAGAAATACAGCCGATTGCCGGAAAGGGTCGGTGAGGCGACGTCAGGTGTATTACGATTGATGGTCCACGCCACGCTCTTGGTGCGGGCAATATCCCCTTTACCGTCTAGTTTGAACGCGCCCATAAACTCGCCACGGTGACCGCTGCCAATAATTACCATGTCCTTAAAGGCCACTGGTGATGCGCAAGGACGTTCGGTTTGACCACCGCACCGCCACAACTCTTTGCCAGTCTGAAGGTCATAACTGCGAGCGAACTTTTGACCGTTCATGACCACTTGCTTCTTGCCGCCATGTTCGACAACCAGCGGCGTCGCCCAACAAGTCGGCTCGTCGCGTTTGGCTTCCCAAATCGTTTCGCCCGTAAGCTTGTTGATTGCAAATAAAGCGGATGGTCCTTCATGATCCCAAGGGACAAGCAACATGTTGCCTTCGATCGTGGGGGAGCTTCCTTCGCCAAAGCCATTGCGTGTTTCCATCTTGCCGAATTCACGTTTCCATTTCAACTCGCCGCTCATCGTGTAGCAAAACAGGCCGCGTGAACCGAAGTGAGCGTAAACATGTTCGCCATCGGTGCAAGGCGAAGCAGATGCATGGGTGTTGGTATTGTGCGTCTCTTGATGAGGAACAGCTTGCGTGGCTGTCTTCGACCACTGTGTTTTTCCAGTTTTGCGATCGATGCTGAGCAATTGAAACTGGAGTTCTTGTGCTTTCTTTTCGCCGGGAACGGATGTTGTTACAAACACTTGATCGTTCCACACAACTGGCGAACCGCTTCCAGCACCGGGAATCGCGACCTGCCATTTGACATTCTTGGAGCTGCTCCACTGCACCGGTGGAGTTCCTTCGGTAATTCCGTTTCCCGTCGGCCCGCGCCAGTGCCCCCACTGGTCGGCTGAAGCGGAATTAGAAAGGCATATCAATGCGCAAACTGCGAATACAGAACGATGCATGCTTTGTCCTCGGACCTTAGTTATTACCTATGAAGGCGATCGAACGCTTTCCTTAGTAATGTATAGTATTGCAAGAACGCCGTGGTGTTCCACTGCAAAATCGTGGTCCGGTTACTGTGCAATGCGATTGGAAGGGTGAGCCGTCGGCGTTAGCCGCGGGTGAACGCAGGAGGTCGCTTCGAATTGCTCGGCGTCTTGCCGATGTTGGTGTCAACTGCTGCTGCGTGCGCGCATGTTGGACTATTGGTCCTGCATGGCAACCACTTCGTTCACCCGCGGCTAACGCCGACGGCTCACTGGGTAACTAACGCCGACGGTTCACTAGGTAACTAACGCAGGCGGCTTACGAGGTAACAAACAGGTCGGCGAACTCGGGTTCGTCCAGCATCAAATCGCTGGCGCGTTCTGCCAGCGCGGAGATCGTAAGAAGGGGATTGCAGGCGATTGACGTGGGCAGAATCGCGCCGTCGACGACGTACAATCCTGAATGAACGCGTGCGGCACCTGTTCGATAGTCGACGTCTCCGCAGCCTCTTCCGTCGAAGACTTGACCTTTGTGATTGACCACCCCGTGCCGTGGATCGTCGGACATGCCACAACCGCCAAGCGGATGGACAGAGATCATCTTGTCGCCAAAAATCTTTAAAAAGCGATACTTGCCGCCGAGTGCATTGGCAATCTGCTCGAATTCAAATCGTATCAGTTTTCGGTAATCGCTATCGAGCAGCTCAGGCCAACTTACCTGCCCAAAACCTTTTTCATTCAGTGTGATTTTCCCATTAGCGCCGTCGTGCCCCATACCCAAAAGGATCTGCGTGTTCTCCATGGTTGGGTCAAGCATAAGCGTACCGATCGCGTTGGCATAAGCCCTCGCTGCTGCGCCTTCTTGGATGAGGACTCGACCGGCAAGCGGACGCTGCGGATAAGTGATATTCGATTGAATCGTTGGTCCAACTGGTGGGCAGGCTGCTTCGTAAGCTGATCGTCCAGAGCCGCTGGTCGGAGATTGGCTTTGGGTGATAAAGCCCAAGGCATCGCCGTTGCCGGTCCAGCCGCAACCTAGCCGCTGAGACAACTGCATGTATTCAGACTGCGATCGTAGCAGCAATTCAGTACTACCCAAGCTGCCGGCACCGAGGATCAGAATTCGAGTGGTGGTGGAACCTGCACAGCGTGCAAACGTGCCGTCTTGATTTTTCGATGTAACGGTAAAGTGAACGCGATAACATCTGCCGAGCTTCTCGATGCGATGCACTTCTGTCTGAGTAAAAAATTCGGCACCAGCTCGGCGAGCCATAGGGATGTAGTTCATGGCCAGCGTGTTTTTCGCACCGACGTTGCAACCTGACAAACAGTCGCCACAATCGATGCAGCGTCTTTGACGTATGCCCTGGCGGTTGATGACTGGTAGTTGATTGCCTTGCATCGAACGTGTGATTGTGAGCACAGCTGGATCAAAGCGAGCCCCGCGATATGCAAGCCGTTCGGCAGCAATGCGCTGGGCGAGCATCTTCGAGCTATAGTCGAGCGGCTCGACGGTAGCGCCCAACTCTGCGATCGCCAACTCGTAATAGGAATCCAAGTAGGCGCGATCGCGGAGCAAATGCGGCCACACAGGTTGTTGAAACACTTCGCAGTCAGGTCGATAGGCGACACTGGCATTGATAAGCGAGCCGCCGCCAAGTCCCGATCCAGCGAGAATCGTAATCTCTTCGAATTGACGAACATCGAACAAGCCGGTCGGATCATGCGCCTCGCCTTTCTTGGGTCCGAGCAATTCCAGCCGCGAGGCCCCCGTTACGTCTTTCAATCGATCGGGATAAGTGCCAGGAATCCACTCACGTCCGCGTTCGATGACACCCAGTCGTGAACCGGGACGTAACGCTGACGCTAATCGAGCTGCCGAAACCGATGCACCGTAACCAGAGCCAATGATGAGCACATCGAACTGCCATGGGACTTGTCTTGGAATCGGTGCAAGCAAGCGTTCGGCGGGCGCACTGACTCGACCTCCAAACTCAGCGACATTCGCATGATAATCCGCAATGGCATTAGCTTTAAATTCGGAATTTCCAGAGTGTCTACGGCTGAGCATTTCGCCGATCGTGGTATTAGGACGATCGGCCTTCGCTAAGTTAGACGTTGCAGCCGCAATCGCAACGGCGGACATTTGAAGAGCAGCCCGCCGTGTAATCTTATCCTTTGCACCGGCAGTCTTAGGCGAGTGTTCCTGCTTAGCTGAATCAGCTTGCGACATTTAGTAATCACAGTGCAATGAACAATATTGGCTTGATGTGAGTCGAGGAAAGCGTGCACGAACTTTACATGCGAGCTGCACGATTTCGATGTATTACGTCTCATCGTCGCAAGGTAATCAGCTCCGTCGACAAATTTCGTCGCGCAAGAAAAGTTGACCAGAAGTGTGGTTAAACGAAGGGGTTCCGAGTATTGCAAGCATTACCTGATGGCCGGTTCTTCGGGATTTTGCCTCCGGGCCCCCTTTGCATGCAACCAGTTTTGCCTCCGTCCCCTAGCGCTTTCAAGCTGCTTTTCACAACATTCGAACACTAGTTATCGGTATCGCTACTTAACCCTCCAACTGGGCTGTCGGAAAGTCGTGAACAAACGCAGTAGCGGAAGCCGTCAAGGCTTTCGGGAGTTGATATTGCGGGCCAAAGTTG
>JANODD010000235.1:0-31608 GCA_031412515.1 Planctomycetia bacterium
ATCGATCTTGTACGAGCTCAGATTTTGGTATCGATGGGCCACAAGCTAGGAGACCAGTCGGTCGGATTGCCAGATCAGGCTGAAGTGAAAGCGACTGGTTTTGCAATCCAGTGTCGCGTTACAACCGAAGATCCAACCAACGCGTTCCGACCCGACTACGGACGGATCACTCACTATCGCAGCGCTGGCGGTCTCGGTATTCGCTTGGACGCGGGCAGCGCGTTCAGCGGAGCCGTTGTTAATCCGTTTTACGATTCGATGCTGGTAAAAGTATCCGCTCGAGGACGAACGCTGCGTGAATCTGCAGCGCGCATGGAACGTTGCTTGCAAGAGTTCCGCATTCGCGGCGTGAAGACCAATATTCCGTTCTTGATCCAAATGATCGGCAACGAAATTTTTCTCGAAGGCAAAGCCACCACGCGACTGATCGACAACTCTCCGAATTTATTCGAGTTCAAACCACGCAAAGATCGCGCAACGCGGATTCTAAAATTCCTTGCGAACACGATTGTCAACGGCAATCCGCTCGTCAAGGGCCAGGCGATTGCTACGCGCCGTGATCCGGCTCAAGTCCCTCCGACGGACGCAACCGCGCCGATGCCAACCGGCACCCGTGATCTGCTCAAAAAGCTGGGGGCAAAGAAATTCTCCGATTGGGTGCTCGAGCAAAAGTCGCTGTTGTTGACAGACACCACTATGCGGGATGCTCATCAATCGCTGCTGGCAACTCGCCTGCGGACGCATGATATGTTGGAAGTTGCCGATGCTTATGCGCGGCGAGCTTCAGAGTTCTTCTCGCTTGAAATGTGGGGCGGAGCAACCTTTGATACCTCGATGCGCTTCCTCCGGGAAAGTCCCTGGACGAGACTAACCGAGATGCGTGAGCGTGTTCCAAACATTCTGTTCCAGATGTTACTGCGAGCAAGCAATGCGGTTGGCTATACAAACTACCCTGATAACATCGTCCAGTTGTTTGTACGCGAAGCCGCTGATGCAGGCATCGATGTCTTTCGCGTGTTCGACGCACTCAACTGGGTCGAAAATATGCAAGTCGCTATGGAAGCGGTTATCGATAGTGGCGCGATATGCGAAGCCGCAATTTGTTATACGGGCGACATACTGAACCCGAATCGACAAAAGTACAACTTAAAATACTACGTCGATCTCGCCAAGCATCTTGAGAAGATTGGCGCTCACATGCTGGCCATCAAGGACATGGCGGGCTTGTGCAAACCTGAAGCCGCCCGGCAGTTGGTGCGAGCTCTGAAGCAAGAAGTCGGCATTCCAATTCACTTCCACACTCACGACACCGCGGGCATTCAAGCCGCATCCATTTTGGCCGCTGCCGATGAAAAGCTCGATATTGCTGACGCAGCGATTGCGTCGCTGTCCGGTGGCACTTCGCAAGTCAACTTGAATACACTCGTCGAAGCCTTGCGATTCGGTCCGCGAGCCAGTTCGCTGTCGACTGATGTGTTGACGGAATTGGCTACTTATTGGAAAGGTGTCCGCGAGTTCTATCTGCCATTCGAAAGCGAAGCGCTCGCAGCAGGCGGCGATCTCTATCAGCACGAAATGCCAGGCGGACAATACACGAACTTGTATCAACAAGCTCGTGCTTTAGGAATGGCCGACCGATGGGCTGAAGTCTGTCGCGTTTATGCTGAGGTCAACGCACTCTTTGGCGACATCGTTAAAGTAACACCGACTTCCAAAGCAGTCGGTGACATGGCCTTGTACATGGTGGCGGGTGGATTGAGCGCTGATGACATTCGCCATGGTAAGCGAGACATTGCAGCCCCTGAAAGCGTCATGGATCTACTCAGCGGCGCCATGGGGCAGCCACCCGGCGGTTTTCCAAAGGAAGTGCAGAAGGCAATTCTAAAAGGCCGCCCAATTGTCGAAGGTCGCCCAGGTGCTTCGATGCCGCCAGCCGACATTGAAGCTACTCGCACGAATCTGACAGCGATTCTAGGTCGAGACGCCACCGATCGAGAATGCGTCACCCATTTACTCTACCCGAAGGTTTATGAAGAGTTTATTGAGCATTTGAAGTCCTATGGCGACGTGAGCTTCTTACCGACGCCTTATTTCTTCTACGGTCCTGATACAACCGAAGAAATTTCCGTAGACATTGAACCCGGTAAGCGACTGATTATTCGCTTCTTGGCTGTCGGGCAACCGAAACCCAACGGAACGCGGACAGTGTTCTTTGAGTTGAACGGACAACCGCGCGAAGTGGAAGTTGTGGATACTCAACTCGAAACCGCAATTGTTCAAGCGGTGAAGGCCGACCCTGCTGATCCGACCCAAGTTGCTGCCAGCATGCCGGGAATGGTTATTGGGGTGGCAGTGAAAGTCGGCGACGCGGTTACTAAAGGCCAGAAGTTGCTGGCACTCGAAGCGATGAAAATGGAGACCACAATTTCCGCTGATCGCGACGGAACGATCGAACAGCTGCTAGTGAAATCCGGCTCGCAAGTTGCTTCCGGGGATTTATTGCTGGTTGTGAAATAACAGGAGGGGAAATAACTTGCTCCTGTCCGCGAGGTTTCGCCAAATTGAAAGTAACTTACATATTTGCGGCAAACCACATTCGAACACGTCTTATTCGAGCACACCATCCAGAAGTTTCGCAAGCGACCAATGGCACTAACGATTTGATTGACTGACTTTGATGTCAACCCAACGGCGTTGGCGATGACTTTCGAGAATTGCTTCGCACAGTAAGATTTCGCGGTGTCCGTCCGCAAAGGTTGGAAAGGGCGGTGCAACGCTAAAATCCGATCGAGCGATATAACCATAGAATGAACGAAAAAGCTGCTTGAAGGTGTCTGGAAAGCCCTCGTTATGTCCTCCCGGATAGTTGCTGATCGCCGCTGCGGAACTTTCTAACAAGGCTGGATCACGCACCAGCAACTCATTTGCCTGCGAGCGGTGACCGATCCAAAGTTGGTTGGGCGATTCGCTGTTCCACTCCAGCGACGCTTTGGTCCCGGCGATTTCAAAACGCAGACAGTTCTTGCGACCAGCAGTTACTTGGGAGACCCAAAGGCAACCATTTGCACCACCTTCGAAGCGCAACATGATTGAACCGCAGTCTTCGGTATCGATGTCAACCGCTTGAAGATCCGCTTCGTCGATTTCGCGATTTAAAAACGTTTCAACGCCGCCAGCAGGCCTCAATCGCTTTGCATGTACAGTTCGCAGATCGGCACAAACCGATAATACTCGCTTGCCCGTTACAAACTGAATTAAATCCAGCCAATGAGTTCCAATGTCAGCGAGCGCTCGCAGCTCACCGCCGGCGTCGGAAAGTACGCGCCAGTTGAAGTCTGTTTTATATAGTAACCAATCTTGCACATACGAACCGAAGACATGGAGTAGATCTCCCACCGATCCTTCCGCGAGCCTCGCTCGGGCTTCATGACAGAGAGGATAAAAGCGAACATTGTAAGCCACACCTGCAACTATACCGCTCCGCGACGCTAGCTCTACCAGCTCCTCAGACTGCGAGGCATTCATTGCAAGCGGTTTCTCGCAAAGACAGTGTTTCCCGGCGGCAATCACTGCCTTGGCCTGTTCGTAATGCAACACATTAGGCGTTGTAAGATGAATTGCGTCGACATTACTGCGAAGAGCATCTTCGAATGTGGCAATGTCATCTGGCAGGCCGAGTTGTTCAGCAGCTCTGCGAGACTTTTCTGGCGTCGAGCCCACAATCCCAGCGACTTCAACCAATGCGCGCCGAAGACCTTCAACATGCACTGGTCCGATGAATCCGGTGCCAACGACAACTGCTCTTAGTTTCTTCATCGAAGAATTGCTCCTTGATCTGACTAAAGAGATTCGATCCTGAGCTCATGGACAACGGGTTGGAAGGTAGCGCGGATGGCGTCAGCCAGCGGCTTGCGCTCCGCTTCGGTTTCCGCAACGGCTTTTGCAAAATCGTTTTTGCCACGTTCGCCGTGGAAAATTTCCTTCACTTGCTTTGTCTCATAAGCCTGCTTTGCATAAACCGCTTTATCGACTTGGCTAAATGCTGAAAGAAATGGATTGTTGGGGAACTCTGCAGCGAGATTGATGCCTTGTTCGAGCTGCTTGGCGGAGTATTCGTTGGATGCCTCGCCCCAGCTCACTCTTAGCTTCTCGACAGTACCAAGATTGCTTACGCGGAGCATCAGGCGATTCAATTGAGATTGAAATGGGACCAACTCCATACCGGAACGAATGGAAGTGTCTTTGTCGATCGGCCCTTCAGCGCAGAAGGGATAACGAGTGCTGGTTAGCTTGATAAGTCCATCGCTGGCTTGATCGACAGTGTGTCCAGCTGTCGCGGTAGCTTTACCCGCTTTCAGATCGAATGTGATCTCTCCTAGATTGCCGTCAAGTCCCAGAGATTTTAGAAAAGCAAACGCCATCATCGTCTGCCCAGCCCAGTTCGGATGAATGCCGTCTGAACCAGCCACTTCGTAGGGTTTTTCATCGGTCGCACCAAATTTCGCCGGTGCAAGTATTTGTGCTTGATACATCGGCCAGAAAATATCGGCAAAGGCGACATTCTCGCGTCGAGCGACTTGAAGGGCTACGTCTCTCAGCGAGCACAAGTGCAAGTTGTGTTCGTCGAGTGTCCCGACACGCGATTTCACCCAACTTGCAAGTTTCCCAGCGCAGCCCGGTGAGCCGACGACGACACGCACGTTAGCTGCTTTGAACTTCTGCACAATCGCCGTGTAATGATCGCCGTACCATTGACCATTAGTTACATCAAAAGGACGATAGCGAGTGTCGTTCATGCCGTAACATACCGTTGCAACGGTAGGTTGAAATTGAAGGCAATCGCGACCCATACGGTTGAGGAATCCATCCGTCTTCTCGCCACTCCAACCGTATTGTCGAACTGAGATATCAAGCTGCGGTGTGCAAACGGTGAGATAAGTCTCAATGATCCGTGAATACATCTTTTGTTCCGTGATCGAATCGCCGCAGATAGCCAGTCGATCGCCCACTTTCAACATCAACTCACCGGGCTGAGGGGCTTTTTGCGGATTGAATTTTGCAAAGGCCGGATTGTCGGGCTTAGTTTCATACTCGTAGGGACCAAGCTTGACTGAAACGGGTGATTTTTCTTGAGCGGCCGCGAAGTTGGTGAGAATCAGGGCCAATGACAAATGGAGGGCCACAAGCGCGGGGCGAACTAGTTTGTTGTGCATGATGTGTTTCAAGAATCAGAAGGTTATGGTGAGCGGAGAGGAATCGCTGCAACGGCTAGTACCGATTCAATATACTCCAGCCTGACGCTTGGTAGGAGTACTTAGTTTTGGTTATAATCGAGCCGATAAACCATGAAATTGAAAGGGAAGCAATGAGCATCGCAAGTAAGATCACCGGCACTGAGTTTGACTCGATGGTCGATCGTGGTGCATTCGACGGCTTACGTCCTCGTAAAATCGAGCTTATCCGAGGGGAGTTGCGATTCATGAATCCTGCCGGTCCAGTTCATGATGACTATATCGATTACTTGACGCGTTGGTCGACGGACAGCACTACTGCCGAAATTGCGAACATTCGCGTTCAGTGTGGTTTTGTATGCGATGACGATAGGCCTGAGCCGGACGTTTTGTGGCTAAAGCCACGTCGCTATGGTCGTACGCGTCCAACGACTTCCGACGTTTTACTGTTGATTGAAGTTTCGGATAGTAGTCTTTCTAGCGATCTTCTCGAGAAGGCGGACATCTATGCGGAAAGCGGTGTAGCAGAGTATTGGGTCGTCGACATACCTGCTTCGCGAATTCACGTTATGACGAATAGCGATGGCAAGCATTATCGTAGCATTGAAATCGTCTTACCACCGAAGCCGTTGGCGCCAAAATGCAGACCAGAAGCGCTGCTCAATACGGCAGAGCTTTTCGAAGTTACAGGTGAGTGACCCGTAGGATCGGACTTCCGCCCCGTCCGCCAGCTCTCTTCTCTCTTCCATTTCTTGCTCACAATAAAAAAACGCTCGGGACAAATGGTCCAAGCTACGGCGTTTACACCAAAGTCTCCTTTCGCAACTGATCAAAAAGCGAGACAATGGCATCCCGCTTGGCAAAGCAGGGATTTCCTCACTTACGGAGTGTATGGCAGCTGAGCGTGGGTCGTTTTGATCGCATAACGGAGTACGAATGAGGGGGAGAAATAAAAGCACCGTTTCTCGCTTAGGACACTTGATCTGGTTCTTGTTTGCGTACGCCCTGACAGGCTATCTGCCAAACCTAACGGCCCAACAAGTTGAACAAGCGTTACCAGTGGTGCAGAGCGGCCAACAATTCCCTCCGACCACACCACCGAATGTTGCGCCGAATATTACGCCGAATATTGCACCCAATTTTCAGAACGGGGCGCCACCTTTTCAGCCTTCTGTGGTTCCGCCACCCGCTGCACTCGGCGCCCCAACGGCCACTGCACCGGCGCCGTCATCTCAGTCGCTCTCTCCGCTCGAGGTCGCTTCACAAGCGATCGCTGCACGCCAGCTCAAGCTGCAGGAAGATCCTGATAAAACCGCTGAATCCAAAGAGCCGCTCGTCAAACTCTATCTACAAGCGTCGCTGGATCTCAAGACAGCCATGGACGCGCAAAAATCGCGAGCTCAATGGAACGCTCGTATCGCCGCTGCACCTCGGAGCCTCGAAGAAGCCAAAGCCAAACGGGCTCAAACGGCATCGAGGGCTACGATCAGCGACACGCTGGACTACATGAGTTTCGATGAAGTTCAAAAAGAGCTGCAGGAACTTCAGGCCAGATTAACAACAGCCACTGATGCTCGAGCCAAATTGTCCGAACAAGTCGTCGCACGTGAGAAACGTCGAAAGGAGCTCCCGCAAGTTCTCTCGGACGCTCGCGCCAAAGTCGAAGCCCTTAACACGCTCGGCACCCCTACATCTCCCGCAAACGACGACGCACTGACCAAAGAGGCTCAGGGGTGGGCCGCGATGGCATCGCGCGCCGCGGCAACCGAAACACTTCAATCGCTTGAAAGTGAGCAACGTGCCTACGAAGCTGAAGCCGAGTTATTGCTACTGCAGTTAGAGCTAGCGCAAGTCAATGAGAAACTGCTTCAAGAGCCGGTGCGTAAAGTTACAGAAGAACTGAACCGCATGCGCCAAGACCGCATTTTGCAATTGAGAGACGAAGTCCGTGCGCTGGTCGCCGATTTGCCGCAGGAATTGCAACCAACGAGTGCAGACCTATTGAAACGCATTTCAGACTGGCTTTCGCTGGCGGCCAAGAAGGCAGCCATTAAGGCAGATCTAGACAGTTCGAAAAGCACCTTCGATCGCTGGAAGGATCGCTTCACCAAAATGGAGAACCGAGTTGAACCGCAGGATGGTCAGGACATCGTCGCCGGATTCAACAGTTGGGTTGGATTGATGCTGCGCAAGCAACGTACTGAGTTGCCTGACCCGAACCGACTGCGCGGACAGTTGCGTCATTATCAACAAGAAATGCACGCTGCCGATTCGATGCTCTTTGATCTCGAAGACGTCCTGCTCGACAACAACATTCGATTGGAGAGCAACCGTAACAATTTGTTAGTCGCAGGGGGCAACAGTGAACTCCACGCGGAGCAGGTGCTGTTGGAAAAATTCAAAGAAGTCGTTAGCGCGATTCAAGTCGATGTCGACAGCTACCTCAACGATCTCTATCAAGTCGCTGACATGAAAGAACAGACACGTGGGCTGGCTCTCAAGTACCAGTCATTCATCGACGAACACATCCTTTGGATCCGAAGTTGTGAGCAGTTAGAGCGCTCCGATTACATGCCCTCGTTGGAAGCGTTCCGATGGCTAGTTAGCTATGACAACTGGCGACAACTGACCAACGAGGTCATAGCCGATGCCGCAAAATCTCCTTGGTGGTACGCACTGTTTTTTACTGGGTGGATCGTCGTCATCATCAATCAATCTCGGTTTCGTCGAGCGCTTGCGCATTCATCCGAGCAAGCATCCAAGAAAAATTGCACGGAAATGCGATTTACCGCCGAAGCGACCCTTTACACATTACTAATCTCACTTCCTGTTCCGATGTTTTTTCTTTTCGCTTACTTGAGGCTGGTCAATCTCAACGAAGGCGAAGGTAATTTTTCGACTGCGATCGGCACCGGACTCTTAGTCGCCATGATCGTCTTCATTCCGCTTGAGATCTTTCGGCAAGTCAGTCGGTCAGAGGGGCTGGGAGTTAGGCATTTCGATTGGACTGAAGCGGGGGCGAAAAAGCTCCGCGCCAATTTGAGATGGCTTATTGATTTCTCAGTTCCACTCACTGTCATCACAGCCACGTTCAGTACGCATAACAATCCACGATGGGAAGCTTCACTGGGGCGAGTTGCGTTCATTCTGCTGATGACCGTTCTGGCGTCATTCTTTGCACGTGTGTTTGTACCGCGAACAGGAATTCTTGCCCGTTTCTTGATGGCGTATCCAAACGGCTGGTTCGATCGTCTGCGGTTTGGATGGTATTCGGCTTTGGTGGTAAGTCCAATCATTTTGGCTGCCCTTAGCTTTATAGGTTACTATTACACCGCACAGCGTTTGGCGTCGCATTTGAACACGACGTTATGGGTCGTTGTCGGTCTAACCATCGTCTTCTTCTTATTGCGGCGCTGGTTAACTCTAGGTCGCAAGAAACTGATGTTAGCGCAGGCCAAGCAGCGCCTTGCGGACGCCGCCAAACGCAATCCTAATCTACCTCCAGCTACTCCGGTGGGCGAAGATGCGGAAGTGGATCTGGTCGTGGTTAATGCTCAAACCATGCGGCTCGTTAGTAGTCTCATGGTCGTATCTGGCCTCGTGGCTGTCTTCATGATCTGGTCCGATGTGCTGCCAGCGATTGCCCTGCTAGAGAACTTCAAGTTGTGGAGTGTTCAGGGTGACAAGCCTGACGAAACCATTGTGATAACACTCGCAAACTTGTTACTCATCGTGCCGATCTTGGCGCTCATGATCATCGCCGGCCGTAATGTTCCAGGATTGCTAGAGATCGCTTTGCTTCAGCACCTGCCGATCACAAGCGCAGCTCGCTATGCGATCACAACGCTCAGTCGCTATACGATCATATTCATTGGCATCCTGTTTTTATTCAACACCATTGGTTTGCGATGGGCCAGCATCCAGTGGTTGGTCGCGGCGCTTGGCGTGGGTCTGGGATTTGGCCTGCAGGAAATTTTTGCAAACTTCGTCTCCGGATTGATTCTACTTTTCGAGCAACCGATTCGCGTTGGAGATGTCATTACACTTGACGGAACCACTGGCGCCGTGTCGAAGATTCGCATGCGAGCCACCACGATCGTGAATTGGGATCGCCAAGAACTAATCATTCCCAACAAGGATCTGATCACTGGCAAACTGCTCAACTGGACGCTTTCCGACACGACTAATCGGATAGTCATCAACGTTGGAATTGCCTATGGCAGCGACACGGAACTGGCCTGTGCCACGATAATGGACATTTGCAAAAAACACCCCAACATTTTGGCTGATCCCGCGCCAGTTGTATCCTTTGATGCTTTTGAAGATAGCAAGTTAAAGTTGACGTTACGCGCGTTTCTTGCAAACTTAGAAGTCCGCCTGCTGACGTTGCATGAGTTAAATACTCGCATTCATCAGAGGTTCAATAAAGAGGGAATTGAGATTTCCTTCCCGCAGCGCGATTTGCATGTGCGTTCTATTCCTCCGCAGATGGCACAATGGTTTGAACGCGCGAAGCCAGGAACGTAGCTTCGGACCATTTGTCCCGAGCGTTTGGTGAGAATGAGTCGGATGTAAATGTAGAGACAGATGTAGATTTCGCTGTGAAAGTAAATAAATACTGACACGGACGGGACTGGAGTCCCATCCTACAGGCCGGGATCGGTGGTGTCAGCATCAACGGGCGGAGGGCCCTCTGTTCGATTGCTCCAGATCGATCGATCGGGTGTGACTGGTCCCAGTTGATGCGAGCTCAAGTGCGCAACCACCACGCAGCGACCGTCGAATTGATCCTCACTTGGCGTAATGGTTAACTCACCAGGCCGATCGTCTGTGTAAGCGAACAATCGGGATTGGCCTGGCATAAGCGGTGTTCGAAGTACTAAGTCTTTTAATATCCCACCGATCCATAATGTATCCAGTGCACCTGTTTGCCCTTCAACAACGCTTGCAGATGCTGTCTCTTGGTGCGCATCCCAGTGTTTCCATAGGTCTGCTTCGGCAAGTTTAAAATCGAGGTTCTTTAAGCTCTTCGGCTCTACGTCGCTTAGCCATGCGTAGGAGACTTCCCCATCTACGTTGCGAAACACCAGCGCGCTCTTCAGGGCCAACTCGGTTGCATTCATGAGTTTCAGTTGCGATGACTCAGCGGACGATTCTAAGCTTATACCACCTTTCAACGGAACCATCTGTTCGGCATGCAACATCTCTGTCGAATTTGAATAAACGGTCAGTGGTTCGAGTTGTACGCCAGCCGACGAGCCGTAATTGGTGCGAAGATTTCGCACCGAACTTCCAGCCCGGCGGAGGACGCGCGAAACATCGCCCAGTGGCAAGACTACACTGCCACTTTCGGGAAATTCGACGGTGTAATTTGTCGACAGGGACGTGTATAAAGCAATGTATCGAGTCAAATGCCCGCGCGGGTGCTCACCTTGCAGCTCGAGCAACGAAATTTCGGTCGTGCGTCGCGCAAACCCGATGTCCAACCGAGCGACTCGAGTCACTACCACTACACCCACTAAGGCGAGAATCGGTGCAGCGATCCATGCATATTCCAAACGACCGAGCAAGCGAAAAACGACCCAGTTGACGGGTACCAAGAACAGCAGATAGCCACCAACAAGATAAATAATCGTCCACCGATCCGGCAGTTTAATACCTGCGGCTTTGCGAAGGGCAGCTTGCGATTGATAGGCGAGGCCCGAGTAATCATTCCAAGCTCCACCATTGCCACCCCATCGCATTGCCTCTGTATCATTGACATCAGTCTTTTTCGATGCGTTCATCCCCAATTCAGTTTGCGGCGCGGCAATCGACGACGGTGTGTTTTGGATCGCCTCCGCCGAATTAGCCATGCTTGGATTCGCACGAATGCCATTTGCGCTGGTCGAGTAAATTGGAGGTGTATTGTTAGGGTTGATTGTGGTCGGTTTGCTCGAAATATCTTGAACCAAATTATTGTCAGATACAGGAAGGTCTCGCGATAGGATTCTGAAATTCGAATGCATCCGCGGGTCTTTGGTTGCTCCTGTGTATGGCGGTGGAGCCCAGTTTTGTATCTTCATTCCATCGTTCGAAGTGGTAATCATTCGCGGCGAACGGCGGAGTAGACCCGTCGAAAGAAAACTCGAAAAATACTTCCAGCGCGTCAGTCGAGGTTCACGCAACGGAAATGCAGTTACGACTACGCGGCCACGTCCTACCGTTCGTTCCGCCACCATTTCACCAGTCTTGGGTAACCACTGGCCACCATCGGCCAATTTAAATTTCAAACCACCAACAGGCGGTCCAAGAATATCAAGCGGTGTTAGTTCGCGGCTGTTAACGTCAACGACCTTCCAATTGTCGGAGATTTCTTTAAACGAATCGGTGTTAAACTCGGCCGCGTCAGCTGATGTGGCGGGTAGGTAGGGCGACATAAACGAATTCTGCAGCCGCGACCAACTGCTCGGCCCACTGATGATCAACTGCCCGCCCCAATGTAGCCAATCAATCACTGCTTCTTGCTGATCCGTGGTAAGTTCATCGATTGATACGTCATCCCAGACCAACACCGCAATTGCAGTCATCGTTAGCATCGAGTGCGGCAAAGCGTACTTGCCATCCTGGGGTTTAAGCAGCGAGACTTGATAGCTGCGTGTCCGTGGGGCATCTAAAAGATCGTCGCCACGCCAATAGACAGCGTCGAGCACCGTGAGGAACTCGTAGGACAGCGCTTGAGGACTGAGCACGACCAGTTGAAATTCAGATCGCCCCAGTTCATTCGCACCTTGCACTGAAGGTGTTTGCAAAATCGGTGTCATCAGCGGCCATGATCGCAACTGCGTTCGAAGCATCAACCGCGGTGGCGTTGCAAATGGATCGTCGTTCTTCGTACCTGTGTCGGGGATGAAGAACTGTAGATCAACCGTTTTCGTTTGACCTTTTGGGAGACTTGTCCGCCGCGAGTATTCGTTGATCATGTTCGTGCCAGGCAAAGGCACGGGCGCATTGGATCGCTCCAGGTCGCCCACAGCCACGACTTGCATATCTTCGCGATTCGATTTGAATTGCTGCTGACTTTCGAACCAGTGTCCTGGTTTAACCGTCGCAATCTTGGTCTGGGAATCGATCGGCAACGTTAAGAGCGTCCCCATTTCCAACGACTCTTTTTGCTCTTTGGCTCGTTTCTCGAGCTCCTCGCGAGTTAGTTTGTCATTATCGCGCTTACAGCCGCCGCAACCACTCAGCGATGCTAGCGTTAGCATAAGCAACCAACGCAGCTGTCGAAAAACTTTGGAAGCATGCATGTTTTTACTGCAAAGTAAGGGGCGACTTGCAAAAACTAGTACCTAGGGACATTTTTGATGGCAATCAGTATAGCAATATTGGATCGTTCGGGATAAATGGTCCCAAGCTACGCGCCAACGTAAAACCCGAGTTGAGGTGGTGAGATAGAAAGAAGTTTGTTATCAAAGAGAGCCCAAGCATTTAAGGATTGACCCATGAGCCAAGGACAAGGCCGAGCGGGCCGCTTCATTCGGCTTTCGCTACCCCGGCAGTACATCATCGATTTGCTGCATTTTTCAAGAAAAATACCGAGCATCCCCGTTCAACGTGCAATGAACGTCGGCAGGACGCTTTACGCGCGCAAACGTTTGGCCAAGGCGCCGAGCTGGGTGATGATTTTTGCTAAGGCTTATGCGATAGTCTGCGATGAACTCCCAGTTCTGCGTCAGTCATATCTGGCCATGCCTTGGGCGCATCTTTATCAGCACCCAAATTCGCTGGCCAGTATTGCGATCGAAAAACTGGTCGATGGTGTGCCGGCAGTTGCATTTTTACGCGTCGGCAACTTGCTTGAGACCGATCTCGTCGATCTTGATAACTGCCTAAGACAAGCTCGTGAAGCGCCTATTGAAAACCTGCGTTCCTATCGTCTGGCCAAGCAAATGTATTGGTTTCCGACTTTTTTGCGGCGTACGATTTGGTGGATCGGTTTGAACGGATCGGGCTACTATCGCGCACGACATTTTGGTACGTTCGGCATCAGTGTATACGCGAGCCTAGGCGCTGAGTCGCTGCATCCGCTTTCGCCGCTGACCAGTACGCTTAACTATGGCCCAATCGACGATGAGGGCAGAGTTAACGTACGGTTGATATACGATCACCGAGTGCTCGACGGAGCGACCATTGCCCGCGCCCTCGCTCGGCTCGAAGAGGTTTTGACAAACGAATGTGTCGTTGAGCTTGAGCAGCTTGAGAGTATCGAGCTGCGCAAGTCGGCTTGAAAAACGAAGGATCCACGATGAGCTTTGAAAAAAATTACTGGCATGATGCTAACTGCGCAAAAGCATTTTGGGATCAAAAAAACGGCCGACCCTACAAGGAATTGGTCCGCGATACATTCAGTTGTGTTGAAGTCCGCGAAGGCCAGCAATGGTTAGACTTGGGCTGCGGTTCTGGTCAGCTGACCGCCACGCTTTGGCAAACCGGCAACGGGAAACTTGGCCGAATCCTTGCAACGGATTGTGCGGCAGTGAATGAAGATGCGATCGCCAGCTTGCGCTCGACGGTTACTCCGAACGCGACCGAATCACAAATCGCCTTTCAACAAGTCGACTTTAGTCATGGTCTGCCGCAGATCGCCGCGAGTTCCTTCGACGGTGTTATTTCCGGGCTAGCGATTTCTTACGCCGAGTCGCGTGACCCGGTTACGGGCGAATACAACGACAGTGCGTTCATGAACCTTCTGAGTGAAATCTCGCGTGTTCTAAAACCTTCGGGCCAGTTTGTATTTTCCATCAACGTGCCCAACCCAGGATTCTGGAAAGTCCTTTACCGATCACTGAAAGGCGGACACAAAGTGTCGCACGCTGGTCGAGTCTTGGCCAACGCATTCCGCATGCAGTTCTACGGTCGTTGGTTGAAACAAGAAGCTCGACGCGGGCGCTTTCACTTCTATCCAATCGATGAACTGGTCGAACGTCTCGAGCGAAGTGGATTAGCGGTCCAGTCGCATCGCGTTTCCTACGCGGGACAAGCGTATGTGGTTCAAGCTCGTCGAAAAGCAGTCTCCGCAGCTAAGGTTGCTTAGAATCCAAAATTTGACACTTCTCGCTGATCGCCACCACGAAAACGCTCGTTCCCAGGCTCCTGCCTGGGAACGCACTGCCGTCGAGGCTCTGCATCCTGCATCCGCTGTTCCGTCGTTGCTACAGCAGGCAGAGCCTGCAATTCATTGGGTTCCCAGGCAGAGCCTGGGAACCAGTTGGTGGTGTTCAGCGAGAAGTGTCCAAATTTTCCATTTTGCAGTTTTCAATTTAGCTTTTTCAATCGCATTTACTTGCGAGGCAGCGACTTGCGTCTTCGCAAAATTCGATATTGAAAAAGTTAAAATGAAAAATGAAAAATGAAAAATGAAAATTGCAAAAGTTAATACGGCTAGCGCGCGTACCACACAACCAAGCGCTCCAATTCGCCGTTCGCCGCTAGCATCTTCAAACGGCTTTGATGATATGCACCGCTAAGCGGTTGATAACCTTGACTGCGATCGAGCGTGCAGATGATGTAAAGCATGTCCTGAACCGTCGGTTCTCGACCATGTGAAAGCCATCGCAGCAGCCATAATGCAACGGGAAACCGGATCGCCAACCCTCGGATGCTATCGACCACGGACCAATCTTGGCGATCCGAAATCGCGTACATCAGCGAAGCCGAATTCGTCTCGATGAACCTCGCTAGTGGAATATAAACGTCTGGTCGTAAGACTCCCAAAGGCTTTTCAAGATCGTCCATGTGAGCGACTGGATAGCGCTGATCGATCGTCGGTGTCTGCCCGGTTCCGCGGATGAGTTTCCAGGCTGTCTTCATCAATTGCAATCTTGCGGACCAGTTCGATTTGAGCCGCACTTCGGGATGAAGTCGAGCGAAGTAGATTGCGGCGAGTCGAAACAAAATCTTCGAGTATCCTTTAGGTGGATGTCGATCGTCAAAGAAAGGTTTCGATTCTTCGGGCGCCAACTCGGCAAGCGTTTGAGCGAGCTCGACGATCTGCGCGTCGCTTAAAGATTTAGTCTTCGCGGCTTGCAAGAGACTAGCAAACTGCAAAGCGTGAACTAATCGTCTAACGGGTGGATAGCGTTCGTCTTGAAGAAGCGTTCCTACTGATTCAAGAACACTTCGAATCGTCTTCCAGTTTCGAATCTCGCCCGCTTTGAGAATAGGTGGCGCCGAAGCATCTGCCTTCAATCGATTATCGCGAACCAACTGCTCGATAAATGGAAGTTGCGACGTGGTCGCTTGGCCAAGATCTGCGGCTGCTGAAGGACACGCGCGACGCACTGTCAAAACGGCTTCTTTCTCATGAGCGATCAGCTGTAACGGAAAGACTTGACAAACAGTTGGCTTGGCGGCGAGACCAAATTTGGTATGGATGCGACATAGCCCTTCTTCGCTCAGAAAAATGCAGCTTCCATCGGCTTGATGAGCCAAGCGATAACCGCTCTCTGCCCCGCGATCGCCGACTAAGAAGTGTCCTCGATACTCGGGTTGCTCATCCCACTTCTGCTTATTCAATTGCTCAGCGTCAACTTTACTGAGCGGAATGATACTGCCGCGGCAACAAAATCCGCATTGATGGCAATCCCATTTTTCTTCGTTCTTCAGCAAGACGATCGGAAGCGACATAGAGCCTTTTTAGCGGTCAACAGCTATTGAAGGAACACAACAACACATGCAAAAATCGCATGATGCAAAGAGCGGCGCCTCGTGCGAAGAACAAGTTGAGCGTTATTGTATCACTAAGGCACCCAGCCGCGACAGACGTTGAGGCGGTGATTGCAACGGAACTGGTATGGGCCGTCGGCGTTAGTTTTGATGCTGCGCCATTTGATTTAGGGGCAAGGCCCCGTTTCATTTTCCCAGCCCAGCCCAACGGGCTGGGTTCAAAACGATAATAAATCGCAGGGCCAACGGCCTGAGAGTTTGTTCCGCAGAAACACATCGGTCAACAAACAGCCGGACCTTGGGCCCTTAATACCAATTGCACCTAATTCCCAGCCCGATGGGCCGGGGTAGGAGAATTGCTGGACCTTTGGTCCGTAAATCCGAAATTAGCGCAACATCAAAAGGCGCTAGCCGCGGGTCTGGGGTAGTTGACTTATTTACTCAATTGTCTGACTAAAGCCCGAGGTTGGCTGTTCATTGCAGCCAAGTGACTGAATAAAATCGGTGCGCATGCGCGCCAATGGATGGAGCTCTCGTTATAAACGATTACAACTTCGTTCACCCGCGGCTAGCGCCGTCGGCTCACCCTGCCAGCTGGCTCACCCTGCCAGCTGAATGGCCGTACAAGTCGGCTCACCAAAAACTAAGGCCAGTATCCGTCGATACTGGCCTTGTTAATAAATGAAGCTCAGGAGGGTTTAGCCACGTGGCTTTTGAACTACATCTTTCTCAGACTGGAACGATGACTCGCGCGGAACCTTATTCTAATCTTACATGGGTCGGGCGTTCGGTCGTAGTTGAAACTCTAAACTGTAAATCTACTTATCATGCGTAGCTGCACTTCGCAATTTGGCTCACCAGCCGTAGAACCGATGTCGCGAACCGAAAGCTACCGAGTAACTGTTTCCTGAGTTAAAGTTGTATAGTCCACTGTAGGTGTAGCTGGAGTTGGTCACTGGCCGAGCAGGGTCGAATCCGATCCAACGATTCCTCTCCATCCGCATCGTTCGCTGCTCAGCTTCATAGCGAGCCATCTGTTGCGGATAGGTCAGAGGTTTTGGAAAGTACAAAGCTGCGGACGTCGAAGTCGTTAGCGGGAGTACGTCTTTCTCGTGCTCAAGATCCTGTTGAGCACGAGCCTGAAATGGCACCGACATTAAGGCGGCGACTACAAGTAAGAGCATTATATTCTGTCTGTGCATTGAATTTTTCCACGGAAGGAATGGGAGAACGCGCGCTCTGTGGGTCACTCACACAACTGGATTCACATCCAAGTATGAGCTTCCTGCAATACGGGAGAAGAGTGGTCAGCTGACTGAGTTTGGAGCGGAGTCATCTGGCTTGCATTGCAGCGCGTTCGATCACTTACTGCATCGAACGTCCAAGACGTTTTAGGGTAACCAAATCGGAGCGAGCTAACGAGAATCGTCGCAACCGATGTAGCAAGCGACGTAGACGAAAACCCTGCTCATTACACCGCATGCGGCTGTTGTATCAAATGGTTTGAGGAGGCGAGATGTGCTTCCGAATACCTGTCGAGCCGGCCGGACCTGCAAAGACAAGTGTTCGATTTTGGCTGGACATTGCGAACGCAGCAATACCGCTGCGCGACCATTGGAGCTCTGTTAGCGCATGGGATAAACGTTGCACACCGCGATCGATGACCAGATCGAATAACACCGATTTACTATCCAAAACATAGGCGGTCGCTTCTCGGATGTTGCTTGGCGGCTTTAATCGACGGACACCAACCAACGTTACGTTCCGAACTTGCTGCAAAAAACCTACATCCTGCAACCAACGTTTAATCTCTACAGTGTCCGCATTGGTAAGAGTTTGCCAATTGTTTCTCTCGACTTGGTCCAGTAAAGTTTGGGTGTATACAACTAGCTGAGACTGTGAAAGCGGCTGGTAGAACTGCTGAACACCGAGCGCAAGGCCTCCGACTCCTGCCGCCAAAACAGCGGCAATGGCACTACGACGATTCCAAAATACTGAATTAGGCCGTCCCTGTACTGAAGATTGTTCGGCAGTAACCGGCACATCAACCAGTTCATGCTCTTGAGACGCGATCTGGATCGCGCGTTCAAGGCGCGAACGCAAATCCCGGGGAATTTTGACGGAATGCAAAGCAGCCATCAGATGACGGTCTGTATCGTCGTACAAATTTTTTTCGCGTTTCGGCTCAGACACAATTTGCACTCGGGTGTTTGTAAATGTTATCTTTCGGTGGCTTTTACTGAGGCAAAGCGATCTCGTCGAGAGAACGCTTCATTTGGCTCTTCGCACGACTCAGGCGACTCATCACAGTTCCAATTGGAATCTCAAGCGACTCAGCGATCTCCGTGTAACTTAGTTGTTCGAAATAGAACATAAGCACCACCGATCGAAATTCTGGAGGCAAATGATCTAGTGCGGACTGAACCCAGTCTCGCCGCTCCAAGTCGCTTTCTCCTCCTTCGACGTGATCTGCAATGTCATCTTCCGCTGGCGTTGTTCGCTGAGTCGCAGCTAACCGGCACCATCGGGCGAATTCGTTGCGTGCAATTGCCAGCAACCACCCTCGCTCGGCCGATGGATCACGAAGCTGTTCGATCGACTTAAATGCTCGCAGAAACACTTCTTGAGTGATATCTTCCGCCGAAGAACGACAACCGGTTAGTCGATACGCGTACCGAAAGACCACTTCAAAGTTCGCGGCAAGCAATTGATCCGTTCGCATCCGACGCTGCTCCGCCGTCCAAATCACTGAAGCATCAGTTTTTGGGGCGTCCGTTCTCATCATAGGATGACCTTCCCCAGCATCATCGTTCACACGGTTCTCAGCCAATCCACATGCCTTCATTTTATTAGATGACGAACAAAGTGGTCTTATTCCCGTCCAATTTGATTTTAGCAGAAAATTCTAATTCGACCCGCGCATGGCGTTTAAGCTCTGCTGTAATCCGGTCGCAATCGAGCCTGTGTCAGAACCGAGGGCGAGAAAGCGAAAGCCCAGTTCTTTATGCTGCTGAACCAACTGTGGGCGAGACAAAATCCCAGCAGGTTTGCCAGCGGCTTTGCAGACTGCGACGACATGCTTCAAAGCAGCGATAAAGGGCTCGGTAGTGAAATCGTTCGGACAACCAAGGTTTACCGACAAATCCAGTGGCCCGACAAAAAGCACATCAACCCCCTCCACTGCAGCAATCTCACCCGCGCAAGCTACGGCCTCCGGTGTTTCGATCTGAACCACCACAAGGCTATTTGCGTTTGCTTCTTCAAAGTACTTCGTCCAGTCGCTACCGTAGTTGGTCGCTCGAATAATCCCAGCGACTCCTCTTTTCCCATCAGGCGGATACTTCATGCATTCCACGGCACGACGCGCTTCCGCAACCGAGTTGACAAACGGAAACATGATGCCGGCAGCTCCGCTATCCATCACGAACTTGACGTCGTCAGCCTCGACGCTTCTCAAGCGAACGATAGGCGCAGCGGTTGTCCCACGACATGCAAGAAGCATGTTGCGCAAATCAGCAAGCGACGCGTTGCCATGCTCTAAATCAATCAGCAACCAGTCGAAGCCAAGCGACGCAGCCACTTCGACCGAAGCCGGCGACCCAAGGTTTAAAAAGGTCCCCGTGCACAGCTCACTTTTTAACCGTTGGCGATTCATCCACTGCATACCTGCTCACTCCAGATTTGTAGACCATTTGTCCTCAAATGATCACGGGCCAGCACCAAGCCTAATATCGCGCGCACCCAGCACCGTTGCCAAACTTAGCGCGTCGACATTGTAGAACATTTGTCCTCAAATGTTCATGGCCCAGCATTGAGTTCGATAGTGCGAGACGCTAAGCCAACGATTTATTACGATTTCGTTTGTGCGTTCTATGGTGACGCCAGTAGTCGTCCAGTTCCTCGAGCACAACATTATTTAACAATAACACGCCGATCAGGTTAGGAATCGAAAGCGTCAACATTAACAGTAAACTGAACTGCATAATGTTTGCCGCCGAAAGCACGGACCCCAAGAATGTAAAGATTACAAAAACAAGCATGTAAAGCTTAGAAAAACTATCGCCGACCAATGAAACGAAACAGCGTTCGCCAAAGTAGGCCCAGGTGATACAAGTTGAAAAAGCGAAAAGGAACATGGCGGCTTGTAAAGAATAGGTGAACCATTCCGGCATGCCTTTTGACAGGGCACTCAATATGACAGCCGTTCCTTGCTCCTTTGCAGCAAGAGCTTGACCTTCCGCAGTAGCTGCGACGCCGGTGACACCAATGGCTAAGGCAGTCAGCAGGCACATCAACACCGTTACGATCAGAGGCTCGAGTAACGAAACGATTCCCTCACGAACAGGTTCGTCCGTTCGCGCGGCAGCATGAACGATCGAAGCGGTGCCAAGTCCGGCATCGGTAGTCAAGCTTGCACGCGTAAGTCCGATAATCATTACGCCTATGATTCCACCTGAAAGCAAAGCCTTGGGTTCGAAGGCCTCAATGAAAATCGCTTTAAATGCAGTTTCTAGATTCGCAGAATTTTGGCTGATTATCCAACCGCAGGCGCCCAGGTAGACCAAGCACATTAGGGGCGCAAGCCAGCTGGTAACTCGCCCAAGAAATCGAACGCCGCCCAGCATTACAAGGGTGACCGCCACCATCATGAACACACCATAGATCCAAGAATCTGATTTCAGGAATTCAAGGCCCTTCACAGTCTGCAAACTTCCAAGCGATTGACTAACCTGAAACGTATTACCTGCAGTCAGCGAAACGCATACGCAAAGGGCCGCAAACAGCCATGACAACAAGGTTCCAAATGGAGCCATCGAAAAACCAACAAATTTCCTTATTTTAAATCCAGCCTTGAGGTATCGCATCGGTCCGCCTAAGACGGCGCCGTCCGAGCTAACTCGCCGATAAATTTGTCCGAGCGTGCATTCGGTAAATTTTGTCGACATGGCTAGAAAGCCACAAACCATGATCCAAAAAGCTGCTCCAGGACCACCAACGCACACTGCAATGGCAACTCCGCTGACAGCACCCAGTCCCACCGTCGATGCCAGCGAAGTCGCAAATGATTGGAAGTGAGTTAACTGACCAATCTTGCTTGAGCTATCATACCCGCCGCTCACAAGCGCCAAAGCGTGGAAAATACCACGAAAGTTGATCAACTTCATCCGAAGCGTTAAGAAGGCTCCTCCAAACAAGAGCCATGCAGTTATAAATGGAACTCCAACGCCCCGTGGTTCAACCATGAACTCATTCGTCGTTGCGTCATAGACGTAACCGACGCCCTCGGGAACTGGAGGTAAACTCAAGCCAGCTTCGGACAACACAGATTTCGCTTCATACAGATCAGCCGGCTTCCGATCATACCGATCGCTAAAGTTGGAAAAAGCGAGCGGAATCAGTGCATTAAAAAGTTCACTATGCAGTTCGCTAAAATACATTCGCGCTGGCTGTCGCTCAATCTCAGCAGCGCCAAACTGTTCCAGTCGACTGGTTCCAAAATCATAAAATAAGACTCGAGAGAAAACACTATTTATACGTCCAACATGTGCATCCAATTGATTGATAAAACTGTTCCCCGTAGCGACCTGCAAGTCAAAATTGCTGCGAAATAGTGATGGTTGAACCGATTCTGCAGGTGGTGGGGGATCAATTAGACAAGGCTCCGGTAACTTTTCATCGTGTCCGACGGGATTTGGAGCATTGTCGCACGCAGAAGGTACGCCATGCAAAGCGTCAATCGCGTGACATCTGCTAACTGGAAACGAGTTCACGAAAATCAATAGAAACGATAGACATGCGGACTCCATAGCGGCTCGCATAGTGGCTTTTTGCACAAATGAATTCACGATAGAACTTAACGAAATATGTAATTTGGCGTAGCCATTAAGTGATACACATAAGCACTTGTAATCTAGCAATCCAACTTCGTCAACAAACTTTTTCGTCCGTCCCGTTTTAACCAACTGCTTTCCTAGCTGCAGCTAAATGTTAGTTGGATTTCAATGCGGAAACCCACACGAATGTAAAGAGATAGCAGTTGTCGAAACCTGGAAGTATTGCGCAGTTCAGGGTGGTACAATTTATGCTTGATCGGATGCTGCAGGAGAGTCATGCTGCTCCATGGGGAAACGTCTGGCGTCGTAAGCGTACCAGTCTTCAACTTTTTTCCGAGCCCAAGCCGTGCGGCGAAGAAATGCCAAACTGGATTTGATAGTAGGTTCAAACAAAAAGCAGCGGATAGGAATCTGCTCTCCCATTTCAACCCAGCCATGACGCGCGACCAATCGCTTAAGCATGGTCTCTAGGGTAATGCCATGCAGTGGATCGCCCGCTGCCGGCGTCTTGTGCTCTGGCTCCCGTCCTTCAGAGTTCTTTTCGTCAGTCATTATTCCACTCTATCCGCCAGCGGCATGTTGCATACTGACTTCTTCATACGGCTGAATCACTACAAATCCGTCCCCGTTGAACTCCATTTGAATCGATTCGCCACTACCGCGACCAAAAAAGCTCTTAAGTGACACATCCGTTTTAAATTCAGGTTGCAGAGTTCCCGACCACGCCACAGTGGCGTTTGGATCAGTACGTATCGGTTTTCCGGGTTCAACGCGTAACGTTAACGGTTCAAAGTGCGAGGTAATGGCGATCAAGCCCGAGCCCTGGAGCCGGACGTTGAATACTCCGCCTGATACGACAGCGGCCAGTTTCCTCGTCATCTTGATTTCATACTTCATCGTCGGCTCAAAGGCGAGGAGGTCGCTTCCATTGACCACAATTGATTCATTGTTGAGCCTGAGAACCTGAATTGTCTTACCAGAATCGGCAAGATAAAGCCTGCCACGCCCCTCGGCCTTCGTCAGTTTGGCCCCTTCGCCTGAAACCGTACGCTTCAGCAAACTACCGATTCCTTGCTCGAGTATTCCTTCGCGGGTAAACTTGATCTGCCCAACATACGCCACCATTGCCCCGGCTTTCATCCACACCATAGATTCTAAATTGACTTCGAGCATCCGCGGATTTTCAAGTTGAAAATAATCGTGCGCCGCATCATCTTGCGCAGTGGAGCGAATGAATTCTTCGATGGAAAATGCCATGCGCGGACCTTTTTGCAAAACTTAGAAAGACAGGTAGAGCGATGCTGCCGATTTTAACAAAAGTCTGGGAGTAGTGGATAGCGTTTTAGTTCGAATCATGGCCGCTGTTAGCAACCTTCCCGTCCGTTTGCTACTTTGTCGCACTTCGTAACACGTCTTTTTGCTAGAATCAGGTTCACTGATTCGCCCATATCTTTATGCAGAATGTGATTCCCATGCGACAACTGCTCTCAAAGAATCTCTGGCTTGTTGGATTTCTGTCTACCCTAATAGAGCCGCTTGGTGTGGTCGCCCAGGCTCCTGACCGGATAGTACACCACGCAAAAATTGTCACAGTGGATGATCAATTTCGAATTGCTGATGCAATGGCTATAGGTGGCGATCGCGTCATTGCAGTGGGGCAGAACCATGAAATCTTAAAACTGGCAAACGATGCTACTGAGCTGATCGACTTAAACGGAAAAACAGTCCTGCCAGGGTTAATCGATTCTCATGTGCATGCAATCGGGGCCGCTGAATACGAATTCGATCACCCCATGCCCGATATGTTGTCGATCGCTGATGTTCTCAAGTACATTCAAGGACGCGCCGAGTTGCTCGAGGACGGCGAATGGATTTCGGTCGGACAGGTCTTCGTGACTCGGTTGAATGAGCAGCGCTTTCCTACGCGAGCTGAACTGGACTCCGTGGCTCCCAACAACCCGGTTTACTTTCGCACCGGACCGGACGCCGTGCTCAACTCAATGGCGCTGAAACTTAGCGGCATCGATCGGAACTCAAAAATCACTGACGGCGAACCCGGTTACATTGAGACCGATCCAGTGACTGGCGAACCGACTGGAATACTGAGAAGCTGCACGCGATTGGCCAAAGTGAAAAGCGCCGATCGCAAACCAACTTCCACAGATCGTCGCCAACGACTGGTCGAGTTGCTCCACGATTACAACAGCGTTGGTATCACGAGCATCGCCGATCGTTCGGCCAGCGACGATGCGATCGAGATTTTCAAAGGCCTGCGCGACGATGGACAACTGAGTTGCCGCGTTTTTCTGTCCTATAGTCTAAATGCTCAAAGTTCACTCGAGCAAATATCGACACAAGTAAAAAAGGCCGCCACCAGCCCACTGCACAACTATGACAATATGCTTTGGCTGCGCGGCGCAAAGATCTTTCTCGACGGCGGCATGCTAACCGGAAGTGCTTATATGCGGAAACAGTGGGGCGTCAGTAGCATCTACGCGATCAATGATCCGAACTATCGAGGACTGCTCTACGTCGAAGCAGAGAAGCTTTACCAGATAGCCAAAGTCTGTCTGGAGAATGAGATTCAAATCACTGCGCACTCGGTTGGGGATGGAGCCGTGCATGCGCTGATTGATGCTTACGAGCAAGTCAATGCGCAAACTCCCATTGCTCCGCTGCGGCCTTGTATCACGCATTGCAATTTTATGTCCGCCGAAGCGATTGAGCGGATGAGCCGCCTTGGCATCGTTGCAGATATGCAGCCCGTTTGGTTGTGGCTGGACGGAAAGACACTTTTACGTCAATTTGGCGAGGATCGCACTGAGTATTTTCAGCCTTACCGTAAACTTGTCGATAGTCGTATCAAATTTGGAGGTGGTTCCGACCATATGCAGAAAATCGGTTCGATGCGTTCGGTCAATCCTTATAACCCATTTCTCGGAATATGGATTACCCAGTCACGAGTACCTCGCGGAATGAACAAAGCACTGCATCCCGAGCACCTCATAACACGTGAAGAAGCGATTCGATTCTATACCATCAACAATGCTTATTTGACGTTCGAAGAGAAAGAAAAAGGCTCGCTTGAAAAAGGCAAACTCGCTGATTTCATCGTTCTCGGCAAAGACATTTTGACTTGCCCAGTCGATGAAATCCGCGACATCCAGGTTGAGAGAACTTACTTAGGTGGGAAGCTTATTTACACGCGAAAGTAGGCCCGTTCGTCCTGTGCAATGAACTTGCGTGTCTTCTGAGTGCCACTTTAAAATCAAGTTCGATAAGGCTCTAACCGTAACATTAGGCTGCTTTAGCTGCGGCCAATAGCGTGGATCTCGAAACCGGTTTCGCTGTAAAGTTTGCGATCAAGAATGTTGCGTCCATCAAAGACAAACGCTGGCCGATGCATATTTTCATAGATCTTTCCGACGTCCAAACTTTTGAACTCGTCCCACTCAGTCATCACTGCAATCGCGTGGGCTTTGTCAGCAGCGGCATAGCAGTCACCGGCGATAGTAACATTACTATCAATCAGTTTCTGATGAGCTGGATGAATGTGGCCGCTTGGATCGGCGAAGGCGTGGACAAGGTCTTCACGAATCTGAACTTCACCGACTCGCGGATCATAAATGAACAGCCGCGCGTGCTCTCTCAATAAATCTCGACAAACATGAATAGCGGCCGACTCGCGACTGTCGTTGGTGTCCTTTTTAAAGGCCCACCCCCAAATCGCAATGTGCTTGTCGGACACGGTATTGAAGAGTGTTTTGACGATGCGTTCGCCAAAGCGACGCTTTTGGAAATCGTTCATCGAAACGACTTGTTCCCAATACGCTGCCACTTCGCGCAGTCCAAAATGCTCGCACAGGTAGACGAGATTCAAGATATCTTTTTGAAAGCAGCTTCCACCGTAGCCAACTGAGGCTTTCAAGAACTTTGGCCCTATCCGTGAGTCGGTCCCGACGGCGCGGGCAACTTCGTCAACGTCCGCTCCAGTGGCTTCACAAAGTGCTGAAATTGCGTTGATCGACGAGACTCGCTGAGCCAAGAAGGCATTTGCCGTTAGCTTTGATAACTCGCTACTCCAAAGGTTCGTAGTGAGAATTTTTGCGCGAGGAATCCATCTCGCATAGATTCCCGCCAGCGTCTCAATCGCTTGCGAGGATTCACCACCGATCAGCACTCTATCAGGATTGAGAAGATCCTGGACCGCCGTTCCTTCGGCCAAGAATTCGGGGTTGCTAAGTACATCGAACGTAGCTTCATTGTCAGCACTGTTGAGAATCCGACCAACAGCTTCCGCCGTGCGTACAGGCAACGTGCTTTTTTCGACGATAATCTTGTGACCGCGCGAGACCCGTGCAATCTGCCGCGCGCACTTTTCAATAAACTCAAGATTCGCCGCGCGACCAGCACCCATGCCAAAAGTCTTGGTCGGGGTATTCACTGAGATAAAGATGATGTCGGACGCCGCAATCGCTTCGTCAACCTCCGTCGAGAATCTTAGATTGCGCCCCCGTGCCTCGCGGACAATTTCATCCAGCCCCGGCTCATAGACCGGCAAAGTATCGGAGTTCCATGCTGCGATACGGGTTGCATTCAAGTCGACGACATGAACCTGAATGTCTGGGCATTGCTTGGCAATCATCGCCATGGTCGGGCCACCAACATAACCGGCACCGATGCAGCAAATTTTCATATTCGAAGACCAACAAGATGTACAAAGGACGGGTGAAGTTTCCGTGAAACTATATCTTTCAAGCTTAATTTACAAAAGCCTGTAATCGGAGGTCCACGCAACACGGTAACAACGAAGTCGTAAGAAGCACCTCGGAAGTTTGTTACAACCGTTACGACCCACTACTTCCACCAAGCGTCCAGTTTTTCGCGTAACGACCGAACCTTGCCGCTCTCAAGTTCCGCTAAGTTTTCTTTCTCCCAAGGATCAGTTGCCAAATCATAAAGCTCCACTTTTGAGTTAGGTACCCGAGTCGGCTCTGGAACGATCAATTTAGTGTGACCTTCGATCGCCCAGCGATACATCAGACTGCTGCGTGGGTTGTCCATCTCAACAATATCATGCTCAAAAATTTCACCGAAAATGGGGCCGCGTTCTGCAACTCTAAATGGTTGACTTAGGTCCACTCCAGGCAACTTTGAATCGGGCGGCAACCCGACGAGACTCATGACGGTTGGAACGAGATCGATTGTGCTTGCCAAGTCCTTGTCGTTTCGCTGTGATTTTAATTTGGCAGGCCAGTGGAACATGATCGGCGTTCGTATCCCACCGTCATATTGGCTGCGTTTGCTCTTAGGCGCATAGGCACTTTGATCGGGCAAGTTAATCCAACCGTTGTCGCATGCGAATACAATCAACGTGTTGTCAGGCCGACCATGCTGGTCAATGATCTTTAGCAATTCGCCGATGCTATTGTCAAATCGTTCGCACATGGCCCAGTATTTGGCAATGGACTCGGTGGGCGCAAGCGGTTTGTATTTCTCTAGCAAGTCAGCGGGCGGATCATGCGGCGTGTGTGGCAACATCGGGGCATACCAAAGGAAGTAAGGCTTGTTCGATTGCTTCGCGCTAGCCACCATTTCTTCGAGCGGTTTCATTGTCCCTCGCCCGATTTCAAGCCCTTTGTCGCCGTGTCTCGCACCACGACTATGGTCTCCGTGCGTCATACCCACATCGAACCCACCTCGTGCAAAATTGCCTTCCCACCATTTGCCCGATTGAAAGGATGTGTAACCAAGTCTTTTGAGACGATCCGGGAGTGTCTCAATCTTGTCGATATGAAGGCTAAGATACTTTTCAATATCTTTTTGATATGCCGCATCGCGATACAAACCGCCTCTGCCAGCTTTTTTTGCCGCACTAGGCGGTGGATCGTTTCCAACGATTCCGTGTTGATGTGGATACAGACCGCTAATCATCGTCGCCAAAGAAGGTCGACAAAGACTGTCCGGTACATAGCCGCGAGTGTAGAGCAAGCTTTCTTTTGCAAGTCGGTCGAGGTTCGGCGTTTTGATGTGAGGATGCCCCATGAACCCATAGTCGCTCCAGGCTTGATCGTCGCCGAGTACATAGACCACATCCGGCAGCGTCTGAGAGAAACCTATTGCTGCAAAGAAGTTTAGGGCAAGTGTCGCAAGGAATGCTTGTGTACGATTGAAGCAAGTCGCACTGCTGGTGTACGATTGGCGCATTAGGGTCTCCTCGGTGTGGGTGTCGAACAATGAGTGTCGAACAATTGTCACAATTGTTCCAGTCACAATTGAGACAATTGTGCGACACTCAATTGTGCCACAATGGATGACTTACTGTAAACCATCGCAACTGTTTTCGCGAGCGTAATGATGATCAAAGTGAAAGTGAACGGATGTACCGGAACCATTATTCTTGATCGAGCTTACTGCTGTAATGCGCTGAGCCGTGAAATGGTCGAGCAGTTAGCGCAAGCGCTCGACGATTTGCGTCAAGAGAAACGGGTCCGCGGAATTGTGCTGACGGGTGCTGGTCCACACTTTTGTACCGGTGTTGACTTGAAAGAACTCCAGGAGTCTGGACCCAGCGACGCGCCTGAGACGCTCAGCCAGTGGCATACCGACGCTAGCAGTCTGCAAGCGTTATTTGAGCAGATGATGCAGCTTCCGAAGCCTATCATCGCTGCAGTGGACGGTGCCGCATGGGGAGCAGGCTTCGGTTTAGTACTGGCGAGCGACCTTGTTGTCGCAAGTCATCGCGCAACCTTTGCAGTGCCCGCCCCGCGAATGGGCTTGGTCTCTGGCCTGCTAGCTCCGCTGCTGTACTTTCGAATCGGTGCGAGCCTGGCAAGTCAAGTGTTAATCGGCGGCAGTGAGTTGTCGGCGCCCGAAGCAAAGGATCTTGGCTTCGTTCATCATATTGTCGCATCCGACCACATCTGGGTGCGGGCAAGCGGTTGGGTAGACACGATTGCCGAAGGAGCGGCTGAATCGATTCAGCTAACGAAGAAGATGCTTAACGAAACCATCGGCGAACAAATGTCCACTTGGTTGTCCTGCGGTGCTGCAGCGACTGCAACATCGCTAACTACCGAAGCAGCCACCGAAGGGCTGAAAGCGTTTGTAGAAAAACGTTCGCCCAAGTTCCCTTAGGTCCGTGGCGGACGCTGCCTGCGATCGGTCGCGAAGTAGATCAAGTGTCGTCATGTAAGGATTTCGGTCGGGTCTACTCTGATTCATCCGGTTTCTCACGAAACCAGCTACTCAAAAAACACCACCTTACGCTACCGGCGCATACTCGGTCGACCAAGCAACCAATTTTTCGTTGCCGACGCGATCACAAAAATCGCCAAATGTCTCAGACTCACTCGCACGATGCTGTTTGAAGGCGATAAACAAAGGGACGAGAGTCGGGATAATATCCTCGAACGAAACTCCATCTTTGTGAATAAACGCCAACCGCTTTCCGAGCAATTGTCCGCCGACGAAGACCGTGTACTTATTCTTCGTCTTTCCAACCAGGCCGATGTCAGCGTTATAAGGCCGAGCGCAACCATTAGGGCAACCCGTCATACGAACCGTAAACTTCTCGCTAGCCAACCCCAGTTTCGCGAGTTCGGTCTCAAATAGATCCATCATACCTGGCAAAACGCGTTCACTTTCAGTGACCGCGAGGCTGCACGTAGGAAGGGCAACACAGGCCATCGACCAGCGACGAACCGTTGAAATCTCTTCGCTCAGTGGCAAACCATGCTTGTGAATCAGACCTTCCAGTTTGGCTTTGTCTTCAGGTTTGATGTCGGTGAAAAGAATGCTCTGATGGGCTGTTAAGCGAATGCCAGGATTGAGGGTCGCGCAGATTTCGCGGAGCGCCGATTTCCAGCGGCGATCTTCGCTATCGTACAATCGTCCGTTCTCAACGTTCCAACCGTAGAACAACTTGCCGTCACCCTGCTCGGCCCAGCCCATGTGGTCGTCGAAGCCATGAACGTCGTCTTCGGTACAATCGGGCAACTTCGAACCAAAGTACTTTTCAACTTCGGCACGGAACCACTCGATGCCGCGGTCGGCGATCAAGTACTTCATACGAGCCACTTTGCGATCTTCGCGATTGCCGTTGTCACGTTGGACTTTGACGACCGCTTCAGCCACTCCGCAGGCTTGTTCGGGAGTTACAAACGCCATCCGCTTGGCCAAAGCTGGAAAGGTCTTCTTGGCGCTAGGAGTTGTCCCAAGACCGCCACCGACCAGCACGTTGTAGCCAATGATCTTGCCATCGCGGACAACAGCCAAGAATCCGAGGTCGTTGGTGTAAATGTCAACACAGTTGTCCTCAGGCAGGGCAACGGCAACTTTGAATTTCCGAGGAAGGTAAGTCGGCCCGTAGATCGGTTCGTGTTCAGGTTCGCCCCCTGCAACCAAAGTCTCCTCCCCTGACTCATCGTCCTTTAGCCACAATTCGAAGTAGGCTTTGGATTGAGGAGCGAGGTGGTCCTTCAGGTCGTTGCAGAGCTTCTGCATATCGTCGTGGACACTATCTTTGATCGGCGCAGGGCAGCACATGACGTTGCGATTCACGTCGCCGCAAGCCGCAAGTGTACTCAAATTGACGTCGTTGATCCGCTTGATCGTTTGACGCAGGTCACTTTTTAGGATCCCGTGCAGCTGCAGGGCTTGCCGCGTGGTGCACTTGAGGGTCGCATTGCCAAGTTCGTCGCACAGGTCGAGGTGCTCGATCAACTGGGCCGCAGTTAAGACTCCACCCGGAATTCGTGTGCGAGTCATCATGCTAAATGCTTTAGCCGATTTGCCTTCGCCGCCCTTTTTTACGCGTCCGTCGCGGTCATCTTGCTGGTAAGTTCCATGAAATTTCAGCAATTGGGTGTTCGGTTTGGCAAACTCGTCGGATTCGCTGTTGGCTAGGTCTTCGGCGATCGATCCTCGAAGAAAGCGGCTCTCGGCCTTGATTTCTTCAACGGCACTTAGTTTCTTCTCGTCCGACATAACCCAGCGACTCCAGCAATCTATGTAGTGATAAAGTTGACGTAAGGCTCGCTCAAAACACCAGACTGACGCTAAATCAAACGATCAGGTCGAGTTGAGCACTTAGAGAATATACGTTTGTTGGGTGAATATGGCTACCTCAAGTCGTTACTACTATGCTATGGTCAACAAGTCCCAGTCAACCGCATTCACAAAAATTGTTGCTGTCCAGCAATCGAAAAGGAACCAAAATCGAATGTGGTTACCACTTGGAGACCTTCGGACGATGCCTTTTAAACTTTTCCGATTGTCAGGTTTTTTCGCTGACTGGAATAGTTATTGCGGCAATATTGGCGGGCAAAGGGTGCGACATGCTTGAGATGTCGTGAATTTCGCGATATCTTTCAGAACCACCATCTTCTAGTTGTTGTGGTCCATTCTGGGAGGGTTCAATGCTGAAAGGAGTTTGGATGTCCGAGAGCTTGTATCTGGAAGACTTGAAGGCTGGTGCGGTTTGGACAAGTTTTGCACGCACAGTGACTGAAAGCGACATCGTTGGGTTCGCGGGGATGACGGGCGACTACGACCCATTGCATGTCGACTACGAGCACGCCGCTCAGACCCCCTACGGCAAGCCGATCGCGCACGGTCTGTTGGGTCTTTCCTTCATGGCCGGGCTAAGTAGCACTTGCCCCCGAGTACGCACTTTAGCCTTGGTTCGCATCGAGGATTGGCAAGTCCATCGACCGGTTTTTACCGGCGACACCCTCCATGTTGTGACGCAAGTGGAAAAGATCACGCCGCGTGGACGCCGTAGCGGTGAGGTACTTTGGTATCGCCGATTACTGAATCAGCGGAGTGAGTGCGTA
>JANODD010000236.1:0-1704 GCA_031412515.1 Planctomycetia bacterium
GTGGTCGCCACGTGGACCGATGAACAGGTCGCTTTACGCTGGTGGAAGTTGTTTCCGAGCCGGAAAAATAAGGATAAAACGCCAGCAGTTCCAACTCAGGACGAACTTAAAATGCTTATGACGCCTGCTCGGAGCAAGCAATTGCGGACCAGGCTGAGCGATATCTCCTGGTGGATGCGTGCTCTTGCTGAACCCATCGCTCGAAAGAGCAATGCTGAAGATAAATGCACCGGCCGGTTTTGGCAAGGACGCTTCAAGTGCCAGAAATTAGCGGATGCAGCCGCAATTCTCGCTTGTTCCGCTTACGTGGATCTCAATCCGGTCCGGGCGGGTGTCGCCCAAGTTCCCGAGTCGAGCCGATACACTTCGGTTTACGAACGCATTCAAGCGGAGAAGGCGTATTGCAGCGAGAAAGTCCGAGCCAAGATACGCAAACGCCAACAAGCTAGAAACCGATCGAAAACGGGCAAAGGGAGCGGCCAAACGGCTTATGTGCGCTCGGACGAGTGGTTAGCGCCGGTAACGGTAGACGAGCGCTCGGCCGCTTATCAAGGTGCCATGCCCAGCAAAACGGGCAAGCGAGCGAGCGACAAAGGGTTTTTGGGAATGAGCTTCGAAGTGTACTTAAAACTGCTGGACTGGACGGGCAGGCAGATACGCCTTGGCAAGAAAGGTCAAATCCCGAAGGATCTTGCTCCAATCTTGGACCGGATAGGTCTTTCGGGCGAACTGTGGTGCGATGTAGTGAATCGATTTAGCAAGATCTTTAAGCGCGTGGCGGGCACCCCCGCTTCGTTAGCCAAAGAAGCGATCCGCAAAGGCCAACGCGCCTATCGAACCAACGGGTCGCCGTTCCCAGAAGCGACCTAGTTGCTATCTGGCCTACGTCTCGATTGATTTCGCGGTGGATGTTATGTCGACCTACGGGACTTCGTAGACTTCGGCGATGGAATTCTGGCCACACGAGACGCTGTTACGGTTCGCAAAGTGGCTTAGCCGTCGGCCAACCGACAAATGTTCGACAAATAAGCGATAAGTGAATCAGAGAAATCGTGATCGGCAAGAGAAGACGACCATTCGCCGTTCATGCGAGATCGCGCGAGGCAATCTTTTGAGACGTAACGCTAGCTGATTGCGAAGTTACGGAGAGAGCATCGTACAAACTCAATTTGATTAGGCAGATGTGCGGTCAACCGACGCAATCCCATCGTAAAGATGGATGGCCCTTTGTTGCTCGGCTCAAAGACATTATTGGCAATTTTTGCCAATAATGCTAAAATGGGTCTTGGTTGATCGACGCATCGCAAGCCTTTGGGATCGCAAAAAATGGCAACGAAGAACATCAGTTTGACAGACCACTACTCAGAGTTAGTCGATTCACTAGTTACTTCGGGCAAGTACAAAAATGCCAGTGAAGTGGTGCGTGAAGGCTTGCGTTTGCTTGAACAGCGAACCGCCGAGGATGAGCGTCGAATTGAACTGCTACAGCAGCTAGCGACCGAGGGATTTCGACAGCTCGATCAAGGTGAGGGGGTTGGACTTAATACCAGTAGTCAAATTTCTGCTCATATTTCCAAGTTGGGCTGCCAAGCGGCGAAGCTCGCTAAAAAAGGAAAGAGTGGTTGATTCAAATGTTTCGAGTAGTACTCGCCCCGGCTGCAGAGGACGACATTGTCAAAATCTTAGCCTGGAGCCACGAGCATT
>JANODD010000237.1:0-1523 GCA_031412515.1 Planctomycetia bacterium
GTTCGGTTGCCAGCGTAGCTCGCAACCGAACGCGTGGGAGCGGGCAGCAGCGTTATTCGCTCGAACTTAGCCGCAAAAGTCGGGATTCCACCGAGTAAAAACTCGGTGGCGATCAGCGAGAAGTGTCGAAAAAAACTCCTAAAAACGCAAACACAGCTAGCAATATTGGTAAAGCCATGATCAACCGCAGCTAGTAACCCCAAATAGCTCTCAATACACCCAAGCCTGCGGTCAGCAAGCTGTGACTTTCAGAAGAAAAATGATGCTGTATCGCACTTCGTGCGCCTTTGAACGCGGTTCTAAACAACCAATTTCCAGATCGCAAAATTTACGGCAACGATTGCCGTCAAGCTCATGATGTCGCCAAGTGAAAAATGTTTTCCTTTTAGATATCGATAGTTCCGATTGATGCGCTCAATGACAATCGAACATGAAATTCCACTAACTAACAGGGCCACCGGTTCTAGTCCAGAATATGACGGGAGAAAGAAAGAAATACCCACCACGAAAACGGTTACTACTCCAACTAAGATGATCGCGTCGAAATCGCGACTGAACGATTTGGTTGGAGTATCAGGATTCAAAACTTCAAACTCTTTTAATAGTTTGGATGCGGTGGAATAGTCATTACATTTGACTGAAAAGAAGCAGAACATCCGGGTCGTGCGGATTTCGGGGCAGATGCCATTGTCTTTAAGCAAGTGAATCAAGTCGCGAGCCAGTGAGCGGTTGTGATATTTGCACAATGGAATAAGATGCTCTGGTGCAAGCCCAGGTCCACTTGCGACCTGTTCATTCACGGCCGCTATTTTTTGCAGAGTGACAGCGCGATCTTTCATGTGGCGTATGCTTCCCACGTGGCGTATGCTTCCAGCTTGCGGTTGAGTACTACTGGCAATTGGGCCTCCCCCGCTCCTAATTATCGCACATCCAAAGCCACCTATCACCGGGACGAACTGTGGGCTTCTAGCCTGTTGTTTTCGATGTTCAAAATCGCTTACACGCCGGACGATTACCTCACTTTCCGGCAAGCAGAATGCATACCCCACTATTTGCTCAGCACAGCGGAAACATCCGCATTTTCGTATATGGATAAAGGAAGTTTCGCCAAGACTCCCGCCGCCCGCACCGCTTCGGCTCTATCTCCTAGTTTCGATCCGAGATGCATTTTCCATAACTCGCATTCTCGCTGAATCGCCTCATTGCGAGGTTTTATATTACCGACCACTACACGAGCTTCTTCGTACCGTTCGTTGGCAACGAGCAACCATACCTCGTAAAGGTTTATGACTTCAGTTGCAACACTCTGCTCTTTCGATTTCGCCAGAAATGCTAACGCCAAGTCAGTCTCATTGAGAAGTGCTTGAGCGACTCCCGCTGAAAAGTAAGACACAGCCCGCTCAGTTTTAGTCAGCGACTCTACAGAAGTCAGCTTTTCGACGATTCGTTTTAATTCGTCAGGAGTTGAGTCGACCAACGCGGCTCTCAAGCTTGTCGATAGCAGCGATGAACGGTCCGGCAAT
>JANODD010000238.1:0-8773 GCA_031412515.1 Planctomycetia bacterium
CCAAATTCCACATCGTTCAAGCCTAGCATGCTTCAGCGATGATTCGAGAGCGGCCGCTTTCTTCTTATCATTGGTTTCCGCAATCGTTTTTCCGTCGGGTTCTTTCGCTGAAGCCACTGGCGGGTTGGAAAGCACATCCTCGCGAGCCAGAAGTTCATTAGCGATATTCTGGAAGGCCTCGTTGTTGTCATTGTGAACTGCAAGGCAACTCAACATGATCAATTGACCTACGGATCGTTCCTTCAGTGGAACTGTCATTCCTTCGGCGGCAATTTTCTTCAGCACCTCTTTGCCTTTCTTCGGGGTCGCAGTCAGCAATTGTTTTAGCAAACAATCTGCCGTCGACTTTCCATTCCTTTGCTCTTTGAAATTTACTTCGATCAGCAACGATTGAAGCGAAGTTTTCGTATCATTTTTCTCGCCATCGGAGTGTGCGATTGCCAATTCACTGGCCAGCACGGATTCAAGCATTTCGGGTGTTACTTGCCTACGAGCTTCGTCTTCTATGTTCTTCAATTGCCGAGTGATGTACTCTTCGTTACCGCTCCACCGACTGGCTTTTTCTCGCATGTCTTTGTTCTCATTGACTGATATTGCGAGTCGAAGTGCATCCAAAGGGAACTTCATGGAGACATACTTCTGCGCCGCAGTCAATTGCATTTGCATCAACTGATATTCGCCATAGCCGGGGTTGGATGCTGCTGTGCTGGCGTCTATGTCAGGGCTCGCAACGGATTTATCCAAAATTGCTTTGGCCTTGTCGTTCTGTTTCAATTGCATGTAACAGTAGAGCAGCAGTCCATCGGGGGTGTAGTCGATGCCGTTGCCGCTCATCCGTTCAGTCAGTTTCTCAGCGATCGGTTCGAGCAGATCGATTGCACGCTGATACATTTTGCCCTGATGGGCCAATACGCTTGCGAGTGGCCACATTCCCTGCAGAATGGTACTGCCAGGCAGCTTGGCTTCTTCTAGGATCTTGGGCATCAACTCATCTAGTCGTGCCGTATCTTCGCGACTCGCAACCAACGCAGCTTCCACAACTCGCATTACCGGCTGAGTATCCGAGGTCGCCTTTACTGTGGTCAGTAATCGTTGATATTCCGTATCCCGACCTTTAAGTAATTCTCCCCCAAGTATCGACAATAGCGACAGGCTTTGTCCGTTGTTTGAGTACGATCGCGTTTGAAAAAGATTCGAACCTGTTGGGTCTGCGTTCACTCCGCTGATAAAGGCATCGACGGCCAGAGTTGCGATTTCATCATCAAATGCCTGCGAGTTGTCACCGTTAAAGCGATTCCCGTACTGTGCGATTTGTAGCAGTGCCGAAATGCCCAGGTCACGGATCCAGGCCTTGAGTAGCTTTCTCGCAGCTTCACTTTCATTGGTCCTCGTCAACTCCGACATGAGCTCTGACAACCTATAACTCTGCCGAAAGCGTTTGATGCCGATTCGTTCGATTCCCTCAGCGACTTCTTTCCACTTTTTAGCTGACGTCGCGCTTGTTCGCAGGTTGTAATACTCGTTATTGAAAAGGTCAGGTTGTTTTTCGAAGGCTTTTAAATACGCTTCAACAGCTTCGGCGTGTTTTGCAGACTGCTGAAGAGTGCGTGCAATGGCAAGCAGCGACTGCGGGTCATTGCTTCCTGATTTTGCCAAACGTCCGAGAACAGCTTGAGCTTCTTTGCGTTTGCCAGTTGCCTCATACAGCTCGGCGAGTTGACGGATGAGCATCGTTGTATTCGGCGACTTTTCTAAACGGGCTTCCAGTGACGTAATCATGGCCTTGGTTTCACCGGCACCAACGAGAACTTGAATAGCCGCGCGACGGTAGGAATCTTCAGATGTCCGAATGCTTGAATTGATCGTTGGTTGCGTGCGGCGCAGGATCTGCCTGGCAATTTCGACTGCACCTGTCTTGTTATCCATCGATTGCAGTTTCTGCATCAGGGAATACTGCGAGTTCAAATCGTTGCCGCTTCGCTGGCGGACCCGTTGAAGCACAGAATCAGCCATTTCTCGCATGCCAAGCTGCATCATTAGCTCGCCGACTTGCATTTGGGTTGCTGAATCCAATCGCAGCGCAAACAGTCGCTCGGCGGATTGTTTAGCTCGACTGATATCTCCCTTTTGTAAAACCAGTTGCAGAATCGCCAGCTCGCGGTCCTGCAACATCTGTTGGTTCATGGGTTTAAGGGATTCAAGCAACGCGAGTGCTCCGTCGATCTGCTTCGTTTCAAACAGCATCCGGCTTTCAATGACCAACCCCAACTCCGGTGCAACGTTTAGTTTGCGATACTCCTGCATTTGCTCCAGGGCGGCGGCTCGAGAATCTTCCCACCATAACCATGAACCGTAGCACAGCCGATCGACGGCGCTTTGCATCACTTCTTCATCGGCGGCCTGGGCATCTTCAGCGAGCTGCTTTCCGACCAGAGCCTTGAGATCTGCGTTGGTTGATTGCTGAAGCAGTCTGAGGGTGACCAAGAGATCACTTGAGAGAAGTGAAGAGGGCGCAGGAAAATCAACCTGCAAACGCACGATTTGTCCGTTGGAAGAAAAGTTGGTGTTGATGGTCTGAGATGGGTTGTAACTGACCAATTGGCTAGGACGCTGTTGACGTGCAAAGGCGGCTTGAGACTTCTTCATTCCCTGTACGATGCTCGTGAACTCGGTTGGTTGCTTTGAATCCGCAATCAACTGCGTGATAAACATAGCCGTTTGATAGTAATTGCTTCCTACGCTAGCTCCTCGCTGGGCTTGCATTTGTTTTTCCAACGAACTTACAAACAACTTCAGTGCAAACTCACGGTCGCGAGTGAGGAAAGCGCTGTAGCCGTTGGCCGGGTTGTTCTCGGCTACTTTTTTGGCACTTTCTAGATACTTAAGTGCCTTCTCTTCGTCTTTCGCTAACCGAAACTCGTCTGAAAACCACAGCGGATAAACTGTTGAAGTGGCCTGCGAGTTTTGATTTTGAAGGGTCAGTTCGTACAGCTTTTCGAGCTTGGTCAGTTCCTCAGCAGCAAGTGGCGGCAGTGGTTCCGGTTTAGGCAAATTCGCCGCTTGCGCCGCTAGACTTGGTGGCAAATTAGATACCGCGTTCGGGCGTTGCCTGAGCGAGTATTGCGATTGCAGCAATTGAAGTGGAGCTTCGCGGTCGCCGATATCGTACAGCCGTTCGAGCAATTGCACGCGCGGTGCTTTTTTCGGTGCGTCTGTTGACTGGTTTGGAGCTGGGACACGGGGAACCGCGACTTGCTGATTCAACGTAGCCATCGAATTGATTTGGATACGGGCAATCGCATTCCAAATCTCATCGGCTTTAGTGCTTTCAAGAACTACTTTCGCGATGTCTTCGTCTGTCATTTTCGATTCGGGATTCTTTGCAATCGTGAATGCCTGCTTGACCGCGACGGCCAAAGATTGAGCATCACCAAAACAAAGAATATTGGTGGGATTGCCACGCGATGAAGTGGCATAATAGACCGTGCCAAACGGATCCGTGTTCGCTTGAATAAACGTTCGCGAGTTTTGCGACAATCGGCTCAGCCAACTCGTACGAGCGCTCATACTGGTCGCTTGACGTGCCGCGGCCGCAGCGGCTGGCGTGTTGGCATTACTCGTAGTGACGGCACTGGAGCGTGCGGCTTGTGCCTGCAGTTTTTTTGCTGCAACGCTTTTCGTATCAAAAGGCAACGACATTTTTAGCAATCGTTCCGCGACCTCGACAGCACGCTCGCGTTTTTCAACTCGCCATAACGCAGTCATCACGACTGACATCAGTTCCCAGTTCTCTGGCTCGCGAGCGAGCGACTGCTCGGCCAGTTCGACCACTTTGTCGGTCTCGCCGCGAGTGATCAGCTTTTCGATAGTCTGCGATACACTATCGATCGTTGCAATATTGCTGGACATCTTTGCCCATATTGCCTGTGCCTGAGTGATTTCGCCTTGCTCCAGAAGAAAACGCGAGAGTTGATATTCCCCTTCAGGAGATGGAGTCACTTCGTTTAGGCGTTTTTGGAATGTCGTTGCCGCTTCCCAATCAAATTCGGCTTGCGCTAATTTGACAAGCGTCGATAGCAAATCCGCATCGCGACTCTCCTCACGCAATAGTGGTTCTAATAGCGCTCGTGCCGCGCCGAGATCACCGGCGGCCTGATTGGCAGCCGCCACCAGTAAAGTCGCTTGACGTTGTTGGTTTTCTTCGCGGCCGATCGTATTGAGTCGTGTGACCAGTTGCTCGAAGCGATTCGTACGCAGATACAACTCAGTCATCGCTTCAACATCGGTTCGTTTTTCTTCGATGGTTGGCGAGGTCATGTAGGATCGCCAGTAAAGCTCGGTGGCTTCTTCGGTTTGGAATTGGCTGGACAGACTGCGAGCCAGGTAGCGAATGGCTTCGCGATCATTCGGATTGCCGCGAACGTTTCGACGCAGAGCGTCGAGCCCTTGTTGACTTTTGCCAGCTTGAAAGCAGAGGTCAGCGAAAAACCTAAACTGTTCGGAGTTAGCCGAAGAAGCGGAAACCAATTCTTGTCCAGTTGCGATGGCCGCGTCGATTTGACCCAGTCGCATTTGCAATGAAGCGATTTGTGTTAAGTAATTCGACAAGTAGCGTCGATCCAGGGCCGATAGTTTTCGTAGCGTTGCGATTGCATCGCCAAACATACCCGCCTTTTCTTGAACGCGCACTGCAATCGTTTGAACGGCCACTGATTTTGAATCGAGCTCAGCAGCTTTGGCAATCGAGGCTGCCGCTTGTTGGAATTTGCGATCTGCCTCCTGGTAAAGTGCCAACTTTTCCCATGACTTCGCATTCTCTTTCTCCGCGCCGCTAGTCGCTGTTTCGAGTTCCGCGATGCGATCGGCCAATTGACCATTCGCTTGATAATTCTTGATTTGTTCTTCGATAATCAACGCGTGCTCTTCTGGCGACTCAGCGATTGTTGCGGCCAATTCGAGTTGCTTTAAAGATTCTTCGTATTGGGTTGCATCGCGGAGCATTTCGGCAAAACGAGTACGTTGACCAAAGGCTGGTTTACCGAGTTTGGATTCGCCAGAGCAGACACGTTCCATCGTCGTGAGGGCTTCATCGCGCAGCTGAAATGTTGAAAGCACTTCGCTGAGTCGAACCAGATTTTCACGATTCTCGCGCGGTCCGCTCGCCAAATCGCGCCACACAGCTAGCGCCTCGTCTTTTCGATCGAGTCGAAACAGGTATTCACCTAGATACTCGCGATACTGCGGTTCATTCTCTGCCAGTGAGATTGCTTTGCGATAAGCCGCAAGAGCTTCTTCACTCTTACTTGCACCGCGAAGCAAATCGGCAACGCGGGCAACGGTCACCGGATCCTCACCGCGTTTTACGAGCAGTTTGTTCCACACTTCCGCTGCTGCGGTAGCACGCTCGGCTTCGGGTACGCTTTGATTGCTGAATATCAATTCGCCCCATCGGACGATTGAGTCTGGGTTATCTGGTTGGACTTCCACTAAGGCCTTCATGGCATCGGCTGCTGGACCGAATTCGCGGTCACGTTCAAGTGCATCGACCAATGCCAGCCGCGGTGCGGGATTCGTCGGAGCGCGCTCGATCGCTTTTATAAACCAAGTCTTTGCTTCCGGTGTTCGGCGTTGCACTGAAAGCAAACGCCCGATTCGAAGCATTGCATCGATATCGTCTGGGTTTTTTTCCATCCACTGGGTGTAGTAGTTGGCGAGGCCATCGTAATCGTTGCGCGTCAAGAAGACGTTATCAATCCGCGTTCGCAAGTCCGTGTAGATCCAGCTATCGGGATTCACCTGGCTGAGCAGCTTTTCAAAGTCGGCCAGTGCTTCTTCGCGTTTTCCCAGAGTCTCCTTTAACTGAGCCGCACGCATGCTCATTTCGACTTTGCGGAAGCGATCCTTCGTCGTTTTAGCAAGAGCTTCGAATCTGGATAGCGCTTCTGCGTTGGCTCCTTCTTCAGCGAGCACGACCGCAATTTGTTCTTGAACTTGTGCATCGCCAGGGAAGAACTTCTCCATGCGGCTCCATACTGCCATCGCATCGTCGCCCCGTCGCATGCGCTGATACAATCGTCCCAATTCTTGGAACACGAGCAACATGTCAGCTTTTGCTGGTTTGCGTTCGATCGAGCGTTCAAGAGCTGCCGCAGCTTTATCGACATCGCCCAGTAGTACTAAGGTCTTACCTAAGTAGTAGCTTGCCAGTGGCTCTTTCGGTAGCAACTCTTCCGCTTTCTCGAGAGCGACACTCGCCTCCGCGTCTTGACCGCGCTGCATTTGGACCATGCCCAGCAACATCCAAGCTTCGCCGCTGGATTTTCCATTCGCTTCTGTTCTCAGAGTTTCACAAAAATTATCCAGTGAACCGTTTTGAATGTGGTACCCATAAACTCTATCGAGTGCCGTGCCAGCTCGCGGACGTTTCTTCAGCAATTCCAGAAAGCGTTCTGCTGCAGTTCTTTCTTGCTTTTCCGAATCCGTTTCCACAGGCTGTTGCGACTGAGCGATGCGCTCGGTTTCGCCTGAACTCTTTGCAGGTTTTTCCTGACTAGCGCAAAGTGATTGGAAAACAAACACATATGCGCAAATCGCGATCAAGTGAAGAGCAGTTTTTGATCGACCAAGTCGTACTCCAAAAGTACTCGGCAAGAAGCTGTACATTTCAGCAAACTCCTCAAAATCAATTTCCGGAAAACCTTACACCTAGATCGTAGCATAGGCTCACAGCTGGGCTGTCGGAAAGTCGTGAACAAACGCAGTAGCGGAAGCCGTCAAGGCTTTCGGGAGTTGATATTGCGGGCCAAAGTTGCATGCACGAAATGCTTGACGCATTCCGCTACCGACTTTTCGCCATACCAGCTCACAGCCGGTGTTCTTTCCAAGAACTTGTGTTTTCCATTCGCTCCTTGTGGTTTTACTACACCCAATCGAGAAACTATTATGTCATTTCTTCTATATGATAGAAAGCTACCGCTTAAGAACTCATAAAAAATCCGATCCGACAATTTGGGAAACAGAAGACGCTGTTTCAAGTGTTCCAATGACGTGGCCGAGGACAAGTTGCATTTTCAATTTCGATGATCGCGAAGCGACCATCTTCGCGATGCGATACAAACTCAGGCTCAATTCGAAAGTTAGAAGGTTTACATGCCTTCAGGCGGCTGCCATAGCTCGACTTTATTGCCTTCTGGATCAATCACCCAAGCAAATTTCCCATACTCGGATTCATCAATGTTATCGAGCACATTGCAGCCTTCGTCTTTCAAGGCCGCGACCAGTGCATGCAGATCTTCCACGCGGTAGTTGACCATAAAGGAAGCAGAGCTCGGCGCGAAGTGTTGACTTTCCCGCGAATTGATCAACCAAGCCGAAGTGCCTGCAGTTGGCTTGCCCTCCGCGTCGGTCCAAGAAAAGGAAGCTCCGCCCCAGGTTTGGACATCGATTCCCAAATGCTGTTTGTACCAAGCCCGCAGCATTGGAGCGTCGTTGGCTTTGAAAAAGATCCCGCCAATCCCCGTGACTCGTTTCATGTGATCCTCGAAGTACGATGGTGGTAAGTGATCGTTGCGAAGCAACGGCAACCTTGCTCTCATGGCAGGTTGCTTAGTCATGTTCTTTGCTACCCAGAATTCGACTGACGGAAAGCTGAAAAGCGTTGCCATTATAGCTGCGGAAAACGCGGCTACACTCAGCGGTTGTATGAGTTTGACTTTTCGAATTCGTTGGTTTTTTTCGCCAAAAGCAGTAGGGGAAATCGAGGGTCATAGTAGAAAATGCGAACTTGCCTCGCGTTTCTGACTAAATCGCATTCCCCTCGTTCCCGGGCTCCCCTCGTTCCCGGGCTCCGCCTGGGAACGCACTGTCTTCGAGGCTCCGCCTCTCTCTTTCCCCCATCACGCTCTTCCCCTTGTTTACCTCCCGCGATCGACTCCACTAAAATCCGTCGGGATGCCATCTTTCACTTCTACTGCTTTTCCGCCCACTATTTTCGGAGACTGCAAATGTCACGATCCCGCTATCGTTTTGGCGATGAAGACTTTCCGCATTTCATGACAAATACAATCGTCGCTTGGCTGCCGGTTTTCTCCCAGCCCGATCTTGCGAACATTGTTTTGGATAGCTGGCGATTCTTGCAACGTGAGCGGAGATTGTCGTTCTTGCGTGGGTCATCCTCGAGAATCACCTGCACTGGATCAACGCCGGACCGCAGCTAGGAAAGCGAGTTGGTGAGTTCAAGTCCTTTACGGCTACTTCGATCACCAAACGCTTGCAGGAAAATGGCGCGAAGACCCTGCTTCAAGAACTGGCGTATTATAAGCTGAGGCACAAAGTCGACCAAACTCGTCAAGTGTGGCAGGAAGGCAGTCACCCACAAATGATCGAGACCGAAGAGATGATGTGGCAAAAGATTGCGTATATTCACAACAATCCATTGCGTCGCGGCTACGTGGATGAGGCGGTGCACTGGCGTTACTCGAGTGCGCGAGATTACGCCGGCACGGAGGGTTTGCTCGACGTGTGTGTCGATTGGCGATAAAATTATGTAACCGTTCACGGCCTTCGGCCTTGAACGGTTACTCATAATCTTAATCCTCCTCGTACTCAGCCATCGGCGGTACTCATGCTCGTGCTCGTGCTCGTGCTCGTGCTCGTGCTCGTGCTCGATCGGCACGCGGTTTCGAGCACGAGCACGAGCACCATTTCATTGAGTACGAGTACGATTCTTGGAATCCGTACTGGCGCACAGCCAGAAGTGTCCTTGAATGTCAAT
>JANODD010000239.1:0-6387 GCA_031412515.1 Planctomycetia bacterium
TAGATCGACTGCCTTTGTTTACGATCCCGGCGGACGACTAAAGCAACTGACGCAACCAGACCCCGATGGCGCAGGTACTTTGCTTGCCGCATGGACCATTTATACGCGCGATAGCCTGGGGAGTGTTACAAAAAGCATCGACCGCTTCAGCCAAGCGAACTTGGTAACAGCCCGCGACGCATGGTTTCGTACTTTATCGACATCCGATCCAGCCGGAGCAACCACCAGTTATCAGTACGATGTCTTTGGGAACACGACCAAGGTCACCGATCCTTTAAACAACATCACCGACTATTCTTTTAACAAGATCAATCAACTTGTTACAGAAACCCAGGTCGGGGTTGGCAGTCGAAGCTTTTTCTATGACGCAGAGGGCAATACTCGGAAGCTCACCGATCGCAACAGTCGTTTCACCATTTGGGGCTACGACAATCGAAACAGAGTTACAAGCGAGACTTGGTCTTCAATTGGCGGCGGGATTTTTTACAACTACGATTCTGCAGATCGACTGACAGGGGTCGATGATACCCGTTTGAATGGCCCAGACTTTACGTTCACTTATGACGCTCGTGGGCAATTGCAGAATGAACTTCAGTCTCACCCACTCATGGCTAAAACAGTTGCTTTTGATCGTGACTATAGCGCCATTGGTATGCAGACTAAGCTAGCGGCCAATATCGGCGGCAGCCTTACCAGCGGAGAGATCAGCGGTGGCCTGTGGGATTTTGTCAACACCTACGCTTACGACGGAATGAATCGCATGACGTCGGTAACTCAGGCGACGGTAGCTGGCGGTAATGCCGTCTCTCCAAAGCTCGCGAGCTTCGCCTATGATGCGGCTTCGCAGCTTACGGACCTGCGCCGCTACTCGGCAACAACCGCCAGCACGCCGAGTTTAGAAGTGCATAGCCGCATGAGTTATGACCTCGCAGGACAACTCAAGAGCATCACGCACGGCAAGACAGAAATTGCCAGCGGTGAGAACTGGGCTGGCACAAGTGCCGTTCCCGCTTCGCTGGGAACTGGCAGCATGTTAGCTGGCTACTTCCTGAACTACGATCGAGACAACCGTGTAACAAGCCTAGCGTCGTGGCGCGACGCTTTCAGGACGACTTACACCTACGATGGCGCGACCAACGGTACCGGCACCAATTCAACGGATCAATTGGCGTCGGCCACTTCGGCAGTGATTGCTGGTATGACATTACCGTTCCCGCTGCCGGCCAGTGAAACTTATAACTTGGACGCTAACGGCAACCGCAAAGCGACTCCGGGGGCAAGCCAATCTACGCCTGGCACTCATAATCGCTTACAGACCGATGGGACTTACAACTACGAGTATGACAACGAGGGCAACACGACCAAGCGTACCGCGATCGTGGGCGGTCAAGTTACTGAGTACACGTGGGATCACCGCAATCGACTGACCTTGGTAACGGACAAGAATAGTTCTGGTGTGATTACGCAAAAGGTGTTGTACATCTACGATGCGTTCAATCAGCGGACTGGCAAGCGGGTCGACTTGGATGGTAACGGGACGTGGGATCGGCATGAGATCTTTGCCTGGGCGGACGGCCAAGAGGTGCTGAGGTTTGTTGATAGCGACGGCCAGCTTACCACCCAGCCAGCTCGGATCGCCAACCGTTATCTGTGGGGACCAGCAGTAGATGAGTTGTTGGCCGATGAGCAGTTTACCATCGGCGCGGGTCCGTCGGTTAACGCCACCTCAGCCAGTGCGACCGAAGGCAACACGCTTTGGGCACTGACCGATCACTTGGGGAGCGTCCGCGACTTGGTGGACAACAACGGCGTGGTTCGCCAGCACTTGGTATTTGACAGTTTCGGACGCCGCGTTCGCGAAGTGGACTATAGCACCACCGGCGCGGTGATCGCCAGCACCGATCCAGCCGCTGTCGACGAGCTCTTCGGCTACACGGGCCGAGATTGGGACATTCACACGGGGTTGCAGTACAACAGAGCTCGTTGGTACGACCCCAACACCGGAAGATGGCTCAGCCAAGATCCGATAGGGTTTGGTGGCGGCGATGCGAATCTGTATCGGGCCATGCGTAATGGACCGACCAATGCCACCGATCCGAGCGGGTTGATTGAGGTTATTGTCGTTGTGCCTCGCGGCAAGAACAGGGTAGAAGAGCGACCAGAATCAAGCACTCAGGAAGTGCCGCTTTCGATAGGAGCTGCCCCCGAAAGAACGTATACCCTTCAGGACATTCGACGACTTGCGTTACTTGAGATTGAGTTTCAAATCTACTTAGCGAGAAAGCAGAATCGTGACACGACTTGCTTGCAAGCACAGTACATCAATCTGGCCAACAGTCCAAATGCGCCTCCAAGCCTAGTAAACTCGTACCTTGGACCGAATGGAACAATTTATGAGATGTTTAGTTTTGGTTCAGGCGGAAGGGTAATCCTGTCTCGAACACAACCCAGGTTGTCCCCGCGTTCCCCTAGTGTGCCCACTGCGCCGCTAAACCCAAGCCAACGCGCCCCCATCCATCAAGCCCCAAAGGGGCCAATGGGGCGTGGCCAAATAGATACTCTCGTGGATGGACTACCGGCGGGCCGTAGTCGCGGTGTTCGGACTGCAGGATCGCAAGCCGAACTGGACAAGCTGTTCGGCGAACTTAGTCAGGGCGGAACAAAGAAGGTTTCGGGTTACCCCGGTGATCTGATTGAGCTTCCATGCGGAACTACGATTGGCCGTCGAATTGGCTCTATGTCTGGCGGCCCAACCATCGACATTACCTACCCTGACGGAACAGTGAGAAAGGTACATATCGACCCATGGCCGTAAGCGAGGAAGAATTGATCTTAGAAATTCAGCAACAGTTGGATTCCGATGTCCTGTCATATGGTTGGCTTAGGCAAATAGTGCGTGATTTCGACCCACGGATCGATAAGCATACGATTACGAAGTTGGTGTACGAAGCAGTCGTTCGCATCTACGATTCGGGAATTGCAATAATCGGGAATGCGAAGCAAATTGATGGCATGGTCATAGTTGTTCCGTGGAATGGTACTCGTGATGAGTTGTTGGAGAAGCTTGATAATTTCATCACCCAAGCCGGAGATACTCCGAGCCAAGACGACTTGAACGGTTTTTGGTTAGAGAGGTTGGATATGTTGTAGTCAGCCATAGTTCGTTGCGCCAAAGGGAGCAAGCTATCTGGCAAACCCAGACAACTGGACGCCACCAATGGGTTGGAAAGAAACGAACGCTGGAGCTATGACTGGTGGCAAACATAGACAATGGGCTGATGGAAATGGAATAATACGTCGAAGATGGGATCGAGAAGGTCGAGAGGCGGAAAAAGAACGTGGTCCAGGTTGGCACGACTACGATGATCCATCCAGTGGAAAATGCTATATCGATCCCGATGGCTGACTCCAAGTATTAGCAAAATGAAAGGCGGTGCTATGATTTCGAGAGTGGAGAAATTCGAGTCAGGTTGGTTCGGAGTTGCCTTGGAGTTGTCGAGTTCAGATATCGAACGCTTAATCGCACGCTTGACAGAACTTCAAAAGTGCTCGATTGGCCATTTTCATATCCGAACGGATGCTTTTTCAGCGGATATTGGTATAGCGGACATCGCTATATCTCGTTGCGAAGACGACTCTCGAGTTGATATGACTGTCGAATAGCGTTTACTCCAAATCGGATAAATCAGATTCGGAACGGTGCTGGTCTTGGTCCTAATGTCTCTGTACTTCCGGTGCACCCATAATGGCGATTAAAGTAAAACCGATGCCAACCTATATCGGTAGAATGGAAAAGGGTTCAGGAGCCAAATTGGAAGACTGGGGTTGTGTTTGCCTAGTCAACAAAAACGGCTCCAGACCCCTTCGCGCGCCCGCTAAAGTATTTCGGCAATGGGTTCGCCATCGGACAGTGGGACTGGTCGATTGTCGATGAATGGGTAGGTAATGCTGCGTACGTCATAGCCCATCGCGCTAAAGACGGTGGCATGAATGTCGGCGGGCGTCACTGGACGATGCTTAGGTAGGGCTCCTATGGCATCGGAAGCTCCTATGACCTGACCTCCGCGAATGCCGCCACCGGACAGTAGTACGCTGTAGCACCCCGGCCAATGATCGCGGCCAGCATCGATATTGATCTTGGGTGTTCGCCCAAACTCTCCCATCCAAACCACCAACGTTGAATCGAGCAATCCTCGTTCGTCCAAGTAGTCCAACAAAGCTGCATAGGCTTGCTCCATCGGAGGCACCAATCGGTGTTTCATGACCTTGAAATTGTCTTTATGCGTGCCCAAGTAATACTCGGTCCATTCACCGTCGTCACAAATCGTGTCCCCGCAGAAAACGACTTGATCGCAGAGATCGCAATCATCGGTCAGTACCATGGTTCGGCCTGGTCGAATCGAGACTAGTGATACTGGCGTTCAAAAGCTCTGAAGCGAATGAAGGTGGTGCACTGCGGAGATTGGAAGACCGCAGCGTGAGTTCTGCTCCGTGGTCTTCCAAGCTCTTGCGGTTCAAGATCTTTAGAGTTCGTTTTTTCCGATGTCACTTTGGTGCTAGTGGTCAAAGGTGGTATACTGGGTGAGAACCTCGTGGTCTCTCTCAATGATAGAGCCATGCCCCGCCGACGCACTTTCCTGCCAAAATTCATCCCTCCCAATTATTCGCTGCCATCACGCAAGTCGCTACTTGTTTACTGTGCAATACGAAACAAGCCTATGAAGAACTTGATGTTCAACAACCTGCTGGTCATTATTGGCGTCTGCACTAATCTGGTAGCAGATGATCACGAGACACTCACTTTGCAGCAGGCCAGAGAAGTAGGGCGGACGAAGTCTAGGTTCCTGAAAGAGACGGAAGTAGCGGAAAAAGTCGCCGACCCCATTCCGAAGGCGAACGTTGGCAACTATCAAGAGTCGGTGGGAAGGATCCTCAACAAAAGCTGCTTAGCTTGCCATGGTCCCGAAAAGTCCGAGGGCAGACTTCGAGTCGACGAACTGAATGCTGACCTGCTGACCGGCCCGGACGTTGAACGATGGCGTGAGGTCTACAACGTTCTCAGCAACTCAGTGATGCCGCCTGAAGATGAACCAGATTATGCACTGGCCGACGCGGATCGCGGCGCCATTGTTGACTGGCTCAGCGATGAACTGAATAAGGCGTCTCTCGTTCGACGCAACGCCAAAGAGCACTCGTCGTTTCGCCGACTGACGAAATACGAGTACAACTACGCGCTGCAGGATCTGCTCGGTCTTCCCTATACGCTTGCAAATAAGCTGCCGCCCGAAACCGCATCGGAAGATGGTTTTAAGAATAGTTCCGACTTGCTCCAGATGTCTGTCATGCAGTTCGAGACCTATCGTGAAATTGGACTGCAGGCTCTGAAGCGAGCCACCGTCAGCGGAGAGCGCCCCGAGGCAGTCACTTACATCATCTCAACACAGGAAGAGATGGAAAAGCTGACGGCAGAAGAAAATGCAAAGACACCTGATAAGAATGAAAAGCGAAATCGCAAGCAAAGAAGCCAACCACATCTGTTCAACCGAGAGACCGGTGAGAGCGTGCAGTTCACCGATGGAAAGGTGATGCCTCGCGCGGAGGCCATAGTTGGGCAAACACCAGCCGTTTCTCCAGTTGTGCTCAGTCTTCCCCGAAGCAGCGAGTTGAAACTGGATCTTGATCGCTTTCTTCCTGACGAAGGCATCATGCGCGTTCGAATTCGAGCCGGACGCTCGACGATGAACCCTGACGAGTACGCAAGCTTGCGTCTGATATTCAGTGCCCACACCAGCAACAACGCCAACTTCTCACAGACAATCAGTGAGCGTGATATTCCAGTTACAGCATCCGCTGATAATCCTGAGTTTATCCACTTCGATATTCCACTGAGCGATATCCAACGCAACCCTTTCCGGAAACTCACCACAACGTTTCCAAGACGGGATGAGTTCCTGCATATTCGTAATGTCTCCAATGTGCCCGGCGGGGAAGAAAGTCTGCGCGTTCTGATCGACTACATTGAGATCAGCGCTCCGTTCTACGAACAATGGCCGCCAAAAACACACACAGACATATTCATCGCAAGCGACGACAAAAGCGACGAAGCGGTCTACGGCCGCGAAGTCTTGAACCGATTCCTGAGACGCGTCTGGCGGCGTCCTGTCGCATCGCAGGAACTCGACCAATTTATGGCTCTGTTTACGGAGTACCGGCCGGAATTCTCGACTTTCGAAGACGCCATGCTGGAAGTCTTGGCGACAACGCTGGCCACTCCAGAATTCCTTTACCTCATTCAAAGAGCGACGAGTGAAGCGACTGAGGGCCCGACACAAATCAGTGACTTGGAATTCGCCAGTCGTCTCTCCGTATTTCTGTGGTCAAGTATTC
>JANODD010000240.1:0-19834 GCA_031412515.1 Planctomycetia bacterium
GGCACGCTCTGAGGCTTTGCGAAGGGCGTGGTTTGAGCGAACTTCACCACGCCCTTCGCAAAGCCTTAGAGCGTGCCACCCAGACACGATCAACCCGAAGCGATCGACTTTAGACTACAAAACAGGGACTACCAGTCTTGGAAACCATCTCCCCAAACCGCGAAGCAAAACGAGCCGCTCGACCCACGGTGTGGGGATCGCGCACGCTTAGCAAGCTAGCTGTTTCCATTGGTTTGATCGGGAGCATCAGCGGTTGTCAACTCGGCACTCGTCCGCCGCTCAACTTGCCGCCCGGCCTTGGATCGCCGCACAGTTCATCGTTTAAGCCCGATACCGGAACGCCTGATAGTAAAACAAGTGGGGCTGCCAGCGGAGTTGCTCGCATTCGGGGACAGACGCCCGATCGCTACAGTGGAAATCAACCGCAACCCAACAGTTACTATTCAGGTCAAAGCACCCTCGCACCGAGCAGCAGCAGCCAGAGCTATTCGGCACCTGGGTACACTGCACAAAACAACAACGTACCTCAAAACAATCCACCGAAGACCAACTCACCGTTTTCGCTGCCTTCGACACAAGGCACGCAACAAAATGGACTAGTCTCGAAACCAGCGGGAGCTCAGCCACCAGTTTACACCGCGCAGCAAGGCTATGCACCGCAGCCAGGCTATGGAGCTCTGCCGATTCCACCTCAGTCTGCCCAACCGCCCAACAACGCCTACCAGCAACCGGCATATCAACAACCAGCCTACCAACAACAACCGGTCTATCAGCAACAACCGGTCTATCAGCAACAACCGGTCTATCAGCAACAACCCAGTTTGCTGCAACAAGCCCCCTTCGACCCGTATTCGGCAACTCAGGGAAACACGTACAACCAACCCAACAATTATGCCGGAACTGGTAATCCTCCGGCAAGCGCTGCGAACACTTATCAAGTCCCAGGACAGTACAACGCTGGTCAGTATGGAAGTGGTCAATTCGCCCCTCCTCCAAACGGCGCTGGCCAGTACGGTCCAGGGCAATATGGCTATGATGCCACGGTGGCACCCGGAGCGGCCGGTTACCCGACGTCGCCGGAAAATGCACTGGCGCCCGGCGTCTTTCCAAATCCAAATGATCCAAACTCAGTCATTGCGACCCAGCCGTTCACTCCCTACCAACCGCGAGAACGCATCGCACCACTTGATGTTTACTTGCAAGAAGCCCGCACGGGTCGCGTGATGCTTGGCGGTTCAGTAAACAGCGACTTGGGACTTAGCGGCCAGTTGACCATTGATGAACGCAACTTCGATATCACAAAAATTCCGACGAGTTGGGACGACTTGTGGAGCGGCAGAGCGTTTCGAGGCCGCGGACAAAACTTCCGTGCAGAGTTAATGCCTGGAACAAGAGTCCAACGCTATACCGTCAACTGGTCGGAGCGCAATTTCCTAGACACCCCATACAGTCTATCGGTGGGTGGATTTCTTTACACTCGTCAGTTCCGTGACTGGACCGAACAGCGACTTGGTGGTCGTGCTTCGGTGGGTTATGAAATCACAAAAGACTTGACGATCAGTACTGAAATACGCTTGGAAGACGTCAAGATTTTCAACCCCCGCAAGCTGGGCGTTCCACAACTGGACAACGCGCTCGGTAGCAACGATTTGTACACCGGAAGAGTTCGCTTGGCACATGACACTCGTGACAGTCCATTTATGTCGTCGGAAGGCCATTTACTTGAGTTGATCTATGACCAAGTCTTTGGCGAATACGACTATCCGCGCGGCTTGGTTAACTACAACCGATACTTCTTGGTTCGTGAACGACCCGATCAAACCGGTCGCCATACACTCGCCAGCACATGGAAGTTTGGATTCTCTGGTGCCGATACTCCAATCTTTGAAAACTTCTTTGCAGGTGGTTACAGCACTTTGCGCGGCTTTAGATTCCGTGGTGCCAGTCCAACAGTAAACGACGTTCAAGTTGGCGGTCGGTTCATGGCCCTAGGTAGTCTTGAATATGTGTTCCCGTTAACTGCCGACGAAATGCTGCGAGGCGTAGCCTTCGTTGACTATGGAACCATTGAGCAAGATTTCACGATCAAAGCAAAGAACATTCGCGTTGCTCCCGGTTTGGGTTTGCGAGTTGCAATCCCCGCGCTCGGACCTGCACCACTGGCGTTTGACTTCGCCTATCCAGTGCAAAAAGCCGACGGCGACCAGACACAAGTCTTCAGCTTCTTTATGGGCTTCACAAGGTAATTCTTGTCACGAGGAGTTTGAATGTGCAAATTCCAACTAACTTCTCAGCCGCTCAGGCGGTAAGCATCGCTTCGGCTGTATCCAGTCGTGACAAGAGCTCCGTTCAAGCTGCTGCGACGCCAGAGACTTCCGTTGTCCAGTTACAGCTCGATAAATCTGAGTCTGCTAATCCCGACCGCGACGCTCAGGGCCAAGGCGATGGTCTAGGCCACCACGCTCGCAAGCGACAAGATGAAAACGAAGTCGGACTGCCACCTTCAACCACGACGCAATCCGCTACTCAGCCAAACGAACCTCCACCTGAGCTGGACCTCGTTTGCTGAAGACAGTGCATCAAGACAATTTAGCTTTGTGTTCAACCGGAATGACCAAACAATCACTGAAGCTAAAACATAGTTTCATTTGCGACAATCTACGAAAAACGGACAGTGAGTGAGCCGTTGGCGCTAGCCGCGGGTGAACGAAGTCGTGGTCCTACACAGCCCAGCACTTCATCCAACGCCTAGCATCAGGCAAGAAACGGCCGAGCATTAGACAGGCATCCATCGAGCTAAGTCACCCACTTCGTTCACCCGCGGCAAGCGCCGACGGCTCACTGATTTAACTGTTTCAATTACTCGTTGAATTACAGACTGATGCGCAACAGTCAATTCAACGAATGGGTACACGTGATACATGTAGTATTCACAGCGTCGCAACTGCCCCAAAATCAAATTGTGTAGAAGCACTGGAGTTTAAGCAGATGCACTTTTGCATCATAGGGTGATTAAGAAAATCATCATGGTAGTCGGGTATGAGTATGACAAGTCGCACAAACCCTACAGCCTGTCCATTTCTTGATTTGGCATACTTGTTGCGATAGTGAGGCGTCGAGGTAAATCGTCCACTTCGTATGCACTGAAAGATACAAGTATGTTCATGCCCAAAACTCCAGCTGACAACAATTGCCGCAACAAGAGCAGAACACCCAAGCTGAGTGTCGAAACCCTTGAATCGATGATCTTACTTTCGGGTTCATGCGGAGGCTTTGCAGCGCACGCCATTAGCGACCACCTTGCGGACCTGGATGCAGATAGTCATCAGTACGGGGCAGGTAGCGACATGGTTTCTTCGCACTGCGGTAGTAGATCGGGCGAACACCATTCAATTCCCCCAAACCCACTATGCGGTGATCATCCTCCGGCTTGCAGGCCGATACCGAATGTTGATGAACACACGAGTGATAAACCCTGCGACAAGCCCGAGGACAAACCGCCGGTCGTTAACTTCGATTCCATACTTGAATGGAACGACGTGGTGCTGAAGGCGAACGCAGTCGACCATTCGCTGGCCAAGCCGGAACAAGGAGGCCCAATCTTGACATCTAGAGCCTTCGCAATTGTTAGTGCTGCGATGTACGATGCCTACAATTCGGTTGAACATATCGGTAGTGCTTACTTGGCAAACGCTCCATTCACCAACGGTGCGAACTCCGACGCCGCCGTCGCACAAGCTGCTTACCAAACTCTCGTTGAGCTGTTCCCAAGTCAAAAAGCCATGTTCGATAGCGAACTCGCAGACAGTCTGGCTCGAATTACTGACGGTGCAAGCGAAGATCTCGGTCGGGCGGTTGGGAAACACGTTGCTGACGAGATTATCGCCACCCGCGAAGCCGACAACTATGAAAAACTAAACGGTGATAGTAAGTATGTTCCCAATGGTCAGCCTGGATTCCATAACGTCGACCCGCTTCACCCAGGCCAACGTTTCTATGGCGCAGGCGCGGTTGAAATCAGTCCATTCGCCGTTCAAAGTGCCGATCAATTCCAAGGCGTTCCATTGGACGATGGAACTCCGGAAGGCCGACTAGCGTTCATGAAGAGCGAAGAATACCGAAAGGCATTTGATGAAGTTAAAACACTGGGCGGAGACGGTGTAACAACTCCAACGACAAGGACCGCTGAACAAACTGAAATCGGCAAGTTTTGGGCCTATGATGGTCGGCCTGACATTGGCACACCGCCACGACTCTACAACCAAATCGTTCGCACCATAGCTGAACAACAAGGCAACTCAGAAGCAGATAATGCAAGACTATTTGCACTGGTCAATATCTCGATGGCCGATGCAGGTATCACGGCTTGGAATACGAAGTATGATGACGCATTCTGGCGTCCGATCCTCGGAGTCCGCGGCGGCGACGTCGACAGTAATCCCAATACAGTTGGCGATGCCGAGTGGCGACCGCTCGGAGCGCCGGCTAGCAACCCACATCCAAGCGATACCAACTTCACACCTAATTTCCCGGCTTACACATCTGGGCATGCAACTTTTGGAGCCGCAACATTCAGAACGCTGGCTCGATTTTATGGAACCGATAACATTCGGTTTTCCTTTGTGTCGGATGAATACAACGGTAAGACAATCGACGCTGACGGCAGTGTTCGACCTCGTCTCGAACGATCGTTTAGCAACTTGACTCAGGCCAAGGACGAGAATGCCGAAAGCCGCATTTATCTTGGTATCCACTGGGCTTTTGACGCAACCGATGGAATTAAGATGGGCGACTCTATTGCCGACTACGTCTTCGATAATGCGTTGCGGAAAACGTAGGATGGGACTCCAGTCCCGTCCACCGTGGTGCTTGTTCAGATAATTTGAGTGAGTCCTCCGTTTCATCTTCGACACTTGCAGATTTCGCTTTCTCTAGTAACTCAAGTTCAATCTCCTGCAAGGCAAAAAAATCGTTCGAAGGCAAATCGATAAACTCAAGTGGTTTGCGATTTAAGTGTGCGCAGCGGATCGCTTGATACTCAGGACTGTCATGTGGGCGAGCTCGGCCGAATGAAGTCGCAGGAACATTGGTACTGCTTGCTGCCACTTTCCTGACAATCGCCAAGCAAGATTGTTTGAGCGGCGGCAATGTGCAACTTGATGCCGCATCCACAAAACTCTCATCAAGGGAAATCACGAGGAGGTCTCCCGTAGGATCGTGAAACGGAGAAGTCGATTCGCCGGACGTAACATGTTTTCGCCAGGACGAACAGGCTACGAGAGCACAGGGCCAAAAACAACTAGTAGTAGAGTCATGGCTGACACTGCTAGCGTCAGCGCGGATGCTTGCAGCGCTTGCAGCATCCGCCACGAATAAGAAACGCGGATGCTTGCAGCATCCGCCACGACTACCGACTTGCCATCCGGGCTTCGCGGTAACTGACAAAGCGTTCCTTCTTGCTGTCCCAGAGGTTAGCGCACAGACAAGCCCAAATGTCAGCGACACTGAGAGATGTCGAAGCTGGCTCTTGCAACTCGCTAAGCGAAGCCATGGCCACTGGGAGCTTATAAAAGGGAATCTTTGCGTTTAGGTGATGCACATGGTGATAACCGATGTTGCCCGTGAACCACCGCATGATCGGATGCATTCGCATGTAACTTGACGATTGCAAGGCCGCCCGAACATAACTCCACTTTTGATGATGATTCAACTTGCAGCTTGGAAAGTTGTGCTGGGCATAGAACAAATAGGAACCCATTGCACACGAAATCATGAGCGGCAAAATCAAACACAGAATCAGATACTCCCAACCGATCATCGTCAGGCCAAATGCAAGTCCTACATGCAGCACCAACGCAATTGCTGAATCGAAATGCCGCGCGGGATTAACGAAAATCGCCCGAATGCACATGCCGCCCATGAAAACCGTCAGATACCCAAGTCCGATTGTTAACCAATGTCGCGAGGCAACATACTGCCACTTTTGCCAACGTGTCGATGCAGCATATTGTTCGCAGGTCATAACCGGAAACGAACCGATGTGCTCATTGGTCTCTTTTGAATTGTGCTTGTGATGATGATCGTGCGATCGATTCCAAACGCTCGTCGGGCTTAAAACGAGCAATCCATAGACGTACATAATGGCACCCGCCAAACGAGAGTGCACCAAGATGGCGTGGTGTTGAAAGTCGTGATAGATGATGAACATCCGCACGATCAGCAGCGCGCTAACACCGCTTGCCAACAAACGCACTATCCAAGGCAATTGGCTTAGGCAGATTGTTAAACAAACTAAATAGAGCGCTATAGTTGAAAACAGATACCACCAACTACGAGTCTTATCATCTGAAGCAAAGGCTTTAGTTGCTAGCAATAATTCTTTATCAGTCCGCACAGAAAGCTTCACAAGACGATCAGAGGAAGCTCTCGAAACCCGATCGCGGGAAGTTTCGGAAGACTAATTGGGAATGTACAAGTTTAAAGGTTCGACGATATCGGCAATGCTCACAATCCCAATCTGGTCCATTAGTCGGAATTTTGCTCGGATTTAATGACAATCGCGTCTGCCGGCTTTATTATACGCCTGGGACAATGGCCAAGGCAACGCACGATTCGCGGCACGCACTAATCGCGACACGCACTATTCGCGACACTCTGGGCAACGCCCCTTAAGGAGAACGTCTTCAATTTGCCCAACGGAGAGCGCAGCCTTAAGTTCGACTTGATTGTCGTCCAAGCACTGAATGCTCCCGCAGTCCACGCACAGTAGGTGAGGATGGCCATTTGCTTCGGCCCCTGAACCGCCAACTCGCTCGAATCGCCAAACGTGGTCGCCAAGCTCCATTTTGCGTAAAAGGCCTGCTTCGGTAAGGTCGCCAAGAGCCCGAAAAATCGTTGATTTTTCAAAGCCAGTTTTTACAAGCTCTTCAGTCACTTCCAAATGTGTCCTTGGATGCCCCGAACCATCAAGGAAATCAATCACGGCAATGCGTGCCGGAGTTGCACGAAGCCCCCTCCCTCGAAGCAACTCGCGAATTCCGTCCACATCAATTTTGTTCTTGCTCAATGATCGGCCCTCCCAGCAAGTCCAGCGCATTCGTCAGGCTCTTCGCCATGCGCGAGACCGTTAGCAATCAGTTCAGCTATGTGCATATCGGCCAAGCGATAAAAAACATGTTTTCCTTGACGACGCGTGCGAACCAGTCGCTCAGCACGAAGTAACTTGAGACGTTGCGAAATTGCCGGCAGATTATCTCTCAGAACCAAAGTCAATTCTGAAACGCACATTTCACGTTTTGCCAGCAACGACAACAATCTCAACCTATTCACATCGCCCAACGCCCGAAAAATGTTTGCGGTCCGTTCGCAAACGAGCAAATCTGCCGGTTCCGGACCCAACAAGGTGGATGCTAGATGCTCGTCGTGGCAATTACCGTTTTGCTCAATTAAAGTCGCCAAATTCGCTTCACCTAATCGATCAACCAACTGATTGAATGTACTTGATCATGCCAGCAGTTTAGCAATTCGTCAAGTCTTCGAGCCGCGACGGTCGCCTACTGGGGAGCAATGTAGCTGGTTTCATAAGAAACCGGAGCGTACCGGTGACCTCGCTAATGCATCCGGTTTCTTACGAAACCAGCTACCTTAAGATTTCCCTTACGACATTCCTAGCTCTCAACCACCCCTTCTTCATGTGTCTCACCGCCCAGTTTTAGTCGCTGATCGTTCAACCAATCGCGATAGGTGCCCGCGGCAATCTGCTCGCGGGCGGCGGTCATCAGTCGCTGGTAGAACATCAGATTGTGATGGGTGAGCAAAATAGGCCCGAGCATCTCTTTGGCAATGAAGAGATGGCGAATGTACGCGCGGCTATGACGACATCCAAGGCAGGGGCAAGTTTCATCGATAGGGCGAGGATCGTCGGAGTGGATCGCGTTGCGCAAGCGAAGCGTGCCTTCCCAAGTAAATGCCAGCGCGTTGCGACCGTTGCGAGTCGGCATGACACAGTCGAACATGTCGATACCGCGCGCAATGCCTTCGAGCAAATCGATGGGGCGGCCGACTCCCATCAGATAACGTGGTTTCTCAAGGGGCAAATGCGGTGTCGTCTCGCCGATGACACGATACATTTCCGATGGCTCTTCACCGACGCTGAGACCACCGACTGCGAAGCCATCAAACGGCATTTCAGCGAGGCTGGAGGCGCTCACTCTTCGAAGCTCCGCGTCTAGGCCGCCTTGGACGATCGCAAACTTGGCTTGCTCAGCGACTTTGGATGCCTTCAGGCAACGCTCGGCCCACCGCGTCGAACGGTGCATGGCTTCTTCGACTTTAGATCGTTCGGCGGGTAACGCGACAACATGGTCCAAGACCATCGCAATGTCGCTTCCCAAACGTTCTTGAATGGCTATTGATTCTTCGGGCGTCAATTCAAGCAAGCTGCCGTCGACATGCGAACGAAACTTGGCACCCTCTTCAGTAATCTTTGTCAGTCCAGCCAGACTGAAAATCTGAAAGCCGCCACTATCTGTTAAGATCGGCGCCGGCCATCCCATGAACTTGTGCAACCCGCCGAGCTTTTGCACTCGTTCGCTGCCTGGTCTCAGTGCAAGATGGTAAGTGTTGCCAAGGATAATTTGCGCGCCAGTCGATTGGACTTGATCGACGGTTAAACCTTTGACTGTTCCTTGCGTTCCAACGGGCATGAACACCGGAGTATCAATTGCGCCTCGCAGCGTCTCGATACGACCTAATCTTGCGCTCGAATGCGGATCGGTTGAAAGTAGAGTGAATCCGAATCCGCTTGCCATAATGCGTTTGAGCTTTGAAGTGAGTTCGTAGCCTAGGCATCCTGCCTGGGTCCCGTTTCTGCGCAGTCCGTTTTTCTACAGGCAGTTTTTCTACAGGCAGTTTTTTTGCAAGTTCGCTTATATCCGCTTCATCCCAGGCAAGATGCCTAGGCTACGAAAATCAAAAAAGCTCACCCCGCCAACGCGTGATGAGCTTTAAGTTTTAAAGATACGCAGACGATCAATCGCCGCGAAGCTTGAGACTCATCAGTTCAAGTTTCTCGCGGACTTCGTTCAAGCTGGTAACCCCAAAGTTCTTGCACTCCAGTAGATCGTCGCCTGTTTTGCGAATCAATTCGGAGATCGTATTGATGCCTAAGCGAACCATGCACTTGCGAGCTCGCACCGACAGATTCAATTCCGAGATAGGTCGTTCCAGAATCGCTTGCTGATCTGGCGACATTCCGGAGAGGTCTAGCGGTGGATCCGGTTCGCGTTGCTGATCGGAGAACTGGCCGAGGGACAAGCCCTTTGAAGACAGCATTTCGCGAATTTCAACGAGGCTGGTTTCACCAAAGTTCTTGCTCGATAAAAGCTGCTGTTCGCTGGTGCGAGTCAAATCGCCTATCGTGTAAATGCCCATCTTCTGCAGGCAATTACGACTGCGAACGGAGAGTTCAAAATCGTTGACCGAAACGCTCAGCATTTGACTGATGCGTTCTGACTGGCGAGCTGAATCCTCATCGTAATAGACGCTGCCGGAGGCTGAAGCATCTTTCAGATAAAGCTTAGCGCGCGGATGATCTGGAAAGACGTCCAAAACTCGCTTGTAGCAAGCTTGGGCCTTACCGTAATCGTTGCGATCTTCGTAAAGGATACCGAGGTTAATCAAGGTTCCGATGTGAGCGGGAAAGGACGAAGCGGCTTTCTCGTATTGACGAAGCGCTTCGGCATCGTTGCCTTTGCGATCATTCTCCAGCGCCAGACCAAACAACGCGCCCGGATGGCGGTCGTCGTGCTGTAAAGCGCGATTGTACAACCGCAAGACTTCGTCGAAGTTGGCATCGCGGGCAGCCACAGTAGCACCGCGTTGATAGTTGTACTCAGCCGTTTGCTCGTAAGGCCCGAAGGTGTTGTCTAGGATGTCCATTGCATCCTGAAGACGACCCATATAACGATACACTTCGGCGGTCGAGACCTGACAATGATCGGGGTCGTAACCCGCTGTCTTGGCTGACGCGAAGTGCTGTACCGACTCTTCGTACATCTCGAGCTGGAAACATGCTTTGCCGAGGTAGAACAAAGCCAGCGCTCCGCCATCGGCGTGCGTCAGCGTCTTTCGAGCATCTTCGAACCGGCCGAGCAAATACTGGCTTACGCCTAAGCGCACCGATTGCGCTGGACTGCGATCTTGATTCTGTTGCAATTCGCCAACCGCATCACGAAGTACGCCAAGTTGGCTGTAGTCATCGGAAATGGTTTTGCACAGTTGATTAATTTCACTGGGACCAAAGGAATGGTTCGAGACAACCATGTCACGCACGTCAAAAACCGCCGCTTCCGTCATCCTGAAATGACTCCCTTAGGAATTATTACTTTTAGGCAATCGCATCGTAAACAAGAGGCACAGTAAACCGGCACAAAGGGCCAGCGGCGGGAGTCGAACCCGCAACCCCCGCATTACGAATGCGGTGCTCTGCCAATTGAAGCTACGCTGGCGACCTAAGCCAAAGCCTGTAGGCCACTTATAGAATCCCGAAATTTAACTGACCAAAGGCCTAATCGTCAAGGGGACAAGTGCGTTTTAATAGCGATAGCCAAACTCCGACTTCAGTCATGCTTCCGTTGTCGCTTAAAAATGGTTTATTCGCTATCAATTCAACCAAATGCTTGCGTTCGGTGAACCGCAAAATTTGAATTCTATCCGCGATTTATCAAGGCAGCCAATTGAAAAAAAAGCCACGAAGTTTAGACTATCCGGCGTAATCGCGCCCATTAAGCTGTAACGATTGAGCAGAGCAGGAAAACTGAGCGAAAATTGGTCAAAGCCGCCCGCCCGACCACTAATTTCCAGTTACACTCATATGCTACATGACTAAATAGGCTGAATGCGTAAACTTTAACGCTTGTAAATCCCCCTAGATTTGCTAGCATATTTTCGATTGGTTTGTTATTAAGAACCCGTTAGGGTTTTGACGTATAAAAGTTCCTTCTGCAACGTGCGGAAGGTATTGTTCCGGGCTGGCCCGAAAGGCCATTGGTTCCTCTGGAGGAGATCCTCATGAAGTTTCGCCCGTTTGTTGCTTTGATGGGCCTGGCCGCGTTGTTAAATCCGGCAAGTGCTGTTCTGGCTGATGGCTGCGGTTGCAGCAGTGGTTGTGGTTCTACCGCATCGAGTGATTGCGGTGGTGGTTGCGGCGGAGCTGTTAGCAGCGACGCTGGTTGTGGTTGTGGTACGTCGTACATGACCAAGACGGTTATGGTTCCTTCGTATGTAACAGAGACCCAAATGGTCAACGTTACAACGATGCAACAAGAAACTCGCCAACGTACTTACACAGTGATGAAGTGCGTTCCACGTACTGAAACACGTACTCGTACCGTCACCAAGTCGGTTCCTCGTCAAGTGACGAAGACACAGACTTACACCGAAAACGTACCTACGACTCAATCACAACCGTACACCGTTTCTGTTCCTGTAACCACTCAACAAGAACAAGCCTACACGGTCAATGTTCAGAAGATGGAAAGCCAGGAAGTTCCTTACACTGTATCGGTTCCTGTAACTCAAACTCGTGAAGTTCCTTACACAGTTTGCGTTCCTTACACCGAAACTCGTCAACGCACTTACATGGTTAACGTTCCGTACACCGAAACTGTTGACCAGTCGTACACCGTTTGCGTTCCTTACACAGAGAACATCGAACAGCAGTACACTGTAAGCGTTCCTTACACCGAGACTGTCGATCAAAGCTACACCGTCAGTGTTCCTTACACTGAGCCTGTAACTTCGACTTACACAGTTAACGTTCCTTACACCGAAACCATGACTGGTACACGTACCGTTTGTCAACGCGTACCTGTTACCCAGTATCGTACCGTGTGCAAAGACATGGGCTCCTATCAAACACAACAGATGGAAGTTCCAGTTAGCAGCGGTTGCGGCGTAAGCAGCGGTTGCGGATCATGTGGCGGATGCAGCACTGGTTGTGGCGGATGCGGCGCTCCAGCAGCTGACGCTGGTTGCGGTTGTGCACCACAAACCACCACTGTATGCAAGCAAGTTTGGGTTCCAAACATGGTTCAGGAACAAGTTCCTTACACCACCTACACAACTCAACAAGTTGAGCAACCTTACACATACAACGTTACCAAGTGCCGTCAAGAGACTCGCACCAATACAGTTAACGTAACCAAGTACACGACTGAAACTAAAGTTCGCCAAGTTGCTGTTAACAAGTGCCGCATGGAAACACGCACACGCAGCGTTCCTGTGACTAAGACTCGTCTGGAAACTAGAGTTCGCCAAGTTGCAGTTCAAAAGTGCCGTCAAGAACAACGCACTCAAGACTACACAGTGACCCTGAGCCGTCAAGAAACTCGTACTCGTACCGAGACCTACTGCACCTACACAACTGAACAACGCATGCGTACTGTTCAAGTTTGCAAGACCGTTGCAGAAGCACGCACTCGCATGGTTCCTGTAACAACTTACACCACTGAAACTCGCGAACGTCAAGTTACCGTCATGGTCCCAACAACCAAGACACGTGACTACACCGTTACCGAGTACGACACGGTGAACGAAGAGCAACCGTACACCGTTACTGTTGTTGACCAAGTTCCAGAAACTCAAACTCAGAACTACACCGTTTGCGTACCTGTAACGACTCAAAAAGAAGTTCAAGTACAAAAATGTGTTATGGTTGCTCAAGAAGTGACTGTACCTGTAAGCAACGGTTGTGGCGGCGGATCAGTTAGCGCTTGTGGCGGAAGCTGCGGAGCGACTGTTAGCACTGGCTGCAGCGGTTGTGGTGCACCAGCTAGCAGCGGTTGTGGTTGCAACTAATTAGAATCCGACTTTAGCGTCTCGCTTTAGTCAACCAAAAAACAAGAAGGCCGGTATCGCGAGATACCGGCCTTTTTTCGTCGAGTGTCGCGCCGCCTTGTAACTTGGGACCATTTTTCCCAAGCGTTCTTTGAATTAAACTCAACACCTGGAAGGACGGGACAAATGGTCCCGTCCTACGTTATCCCAAATTTAAAGTTGGATGAAGCACTAGTGCTCCGTCAATTTAAAATTATCGTTTTAACTAGCCGTTCGAGGGGGCTGGTGCTTGCTTCATCTGCTCGAGCAACCGACCAGGGCTGCCCATAATGTTGTAGCCAGCATCGACGTGCAAGATCTCACCGGTAATCCCATTGCTGTAATCGCTCAGCAGATAAGCACCGCTTCGTCCGACTTCATCATGCGTTACACAGCGTCCCAGCGGTGCTACATGACCGTAAAATTGCTGCATCTCGCCGACACCGGCGGCATATCCCGCCAATGTTTTGAGCGGACCCGCACTCACCGCATTCACCCGCACATCGACAGGTCCCATGTCGTAAGCCAAATAACGAATCGTTGCATCCAGAGCAGCTTTGCAAATGCCCATTACGTTGTAACCCGGCACGCATTTCTCGCCACCAAAGTAAGTCATCGCGAGCACCGAAGCGCCTGGATTGAAAAGCGGTCGAGCGAAATTGGTGACCGAAATCAAACTGTAAACACTTACATCCATGGCTAATTTAAAACCCGAACGCCCCGTCTCTACAGTCGGACGCGAAAGGTCGTCGCGGTCCGCAAAAGCGATCGAGTGCAGCAAGAAGTCAATCTTGCCAAGCTTCTCACCCGCCAGCTTCATGAACGCTTCGACCTGAGCGTCATCTTGCACGTCGAGCGGCTCGAGAAATTTGCACTGGTCCGGATAGCGATCCACACACTTGCTAACTCGCAATCGGTTCTTTCGCTTCTCATCATCCGGTCGGTCTGGCAAGTGCGAAAAGCCACAAACACCGCCAAGATCCATGATTTCTTTAGCGATAGCCCATGCGATGGAGTTATCGTTGGCAATCCCCAAAACCAAGCCTTGTTTTCCGGCAAATGAAAGCATGCGTAAGAACCTCTTGTCTTGTCAATTCCAAAGCGACGTCGGGCGGGACCATTTGTCCCGTCCTAAACTTACCGAGAAGATACCGGTTTTGGCTAAAAGTCGCTACCTCTAAGAAGTCGCTCAAGACAAAAATGGGCTGTGCTTTGTCGCCTTTTGCTCCGCAAAAGTAGCGTTAGGCCCGTCGATCGGTATTGCAAGATCCACACTGAAGTACTGATCAGGCAATCGATCGCACCGGGCAGGAGCGTTCCACGTTAAATCGCAGCGTCAGAAGTGGCGGGAACAGAAGCGGCCGCCTGCGTCGCATCCCCTTTCGTACCCAGCATTAAGAGACTCAATCCCACCGCGGTAGCACCGACGCCGGCGATCAACCAGGTTGCTGGCAAATGCGAGCCCTCTTCCACCATGTAATCCCACTTGGCCAGCACATCGCGATAGTGATTCAACGTAAATTGCAGCCCATTGTGAATCGCATGAAAAATCATTCCAGGCCAGATCGAGCCCGTTCGCAGAGCGATCACCGCCAGCAATACTCCAATCAAGGCAGTCGGCAGGAATCGCTCGACCATCAGTACATTGGAAGTCAGCACATGCATCAATCCAAACAGTACCGAAGAGACCACAATCGCCATCACGGTTGACAATCGGTGCAAGGACCCCAGCACAAATCCGCGAAAGAAAAACTCTTCGCACACTGCAGGCGTGATCGCAAACACGAATAACACAAACACCAGCGGCAACTCTCGCAATTGGTTCGCAAACTTGGCCACATCACCCAAGCGATTGGCATCGATCGTACCGATTAACATCTGGCTGTAATAAAAAACCTCGTGAGCGATTGTCCAAGTCGACAAGCCAAGCACCACGACGGCTGGTAACCACATCATCCACTGCTGTATTGTGCCTGCATACAAGCGAAACGTAGTCGTGAAATTCAGCCGCCGAAACCAACTGACCAGTACCGGCAAACCCAAGATCAATGTGAACGAAACGAGTGCCGCAATTGCAAGTCGGGTCGAAAGGGCTTCGCTGGTTCCCGGCAAGACGCTGGACGCAACAAAGTAAAGCGGAAATAGCACTGCCATAGTCATTGCCATTTGATCTGGCTTTGGATAATCGCTCGCCTCGGCCGGCCGACTTAGCAGATCGCGCCAGCTTCCTTGGCTCCCTTGCATCGATGCATCCGAGCCAAACAAACGACTGGCCACCGCCAGTGCAGTGGCCGCGTAAATGCCTGTACAAATCACTGCCACCAGTGCCGTGTTCCACTCCACTGAATCAGTTAGCAACTGCCGAGCAAGTAGTACGATGTTCACCAGCGGAATCGTGGCCACTAAGTTCGTAAACCGAATACCGGGTAATAGACTCAGTACACCAGGAGTTAGTGCAAGGAGCATGACAGGTATCAAATACGCTTGAGCCTCTTTGAAACTTCTTGCAAAACTGGTAATCGCTAAAAGCAATGCTGAGAAAAAAGTCGTAAACAAGATCAATAGAGCAAGCACCTCGCCGACCATTGCAGTGGACAAAGTTGCTTGACCAAAAATGACTCGCCCCATCCCGCTCGCCCACAGCGTAATGGTCATCGCCAGCAAATTCGCGAGAGCGGTAAGCAATGAAACGGTCACGACTGCGCTGTACTTCGCCAACAACAAAACGTAACTCGGCGTCGGCGAAACCACCAAGGCTTCCATCGTACCTCGCTCACGTTCGCCAGCCGTCAAATCAATCGCCGGATAGACCGCACCAGCCATCGTCATCAGCACGAGCACCAATGGAATCATCGTTGCCAGCATGTCAGCATAATTGCTAGGCAGAGACACTGGTGTCGCGACAAGCCTTATCGCTGCGTCGTGTTTTTCACCAAGCATCGAACGAACTGTCGCATTGTTGAACGCCGAGAAAGCTCGCTCCACGACTTGCAACGCGCGCTCACTAACAGGATCGTTCATCCGATATTGGACTTCGTAATCCCCTAATGCATTAAAAACTTCCTGGGACTGCTCGCGTCGAACTCGTCGTCGTTCCTTTCGAGCTAAATCCTCAGGTGTAACGCTTTGCATTGGCTCGTCTGGGCTTTTCTCGTTAGCATCAGTTTGCGAGGGGGCAGATTGCGGTTGGTTGGCTTGCAATTGAGCTGGAGGGGGTAACTGCTCGCGCTTTCGCAGTTTGCGCAAGATCACCAGGTCGATATTACCATTGGTCAACTCTTCAGAAATATTCTCACCAATCACCAGCAAGTCCGGTTGAGGCAACGCTGACTCAGGTTCTTCCGCTGAGATTGCCAGCTCGTTTTTCGACGCTTTGAGCACGGACTCTAGAAAAACAGGCGAATGATCTTTGTCAGCAAGCAGCGACCATCCCGTCAACAAAAACTCCGGAAATGGACTTCCCTGAACTTCAGAACTCATGCCGATCGTAACGGTCTGCCTTGCTTTGGCTGATACGTTGCTGAGCAAAACGCGGTTGAGAACTAAGCTCAGTAAGGGATAGATCAACAACGGCATTAACACCAGCGTGATCACAGTTCGTCGATCTCGCAGCGACTCGCGTAACTCCTTCATGCATAGTCGACCAAACCTGGCAAAACTAAATGTGCGAGCACTCATGCGCGCACCTCGTCATGTTGCTGCGCGTCGTAATGTGGGTCGATACCCAATTCCATTTCGGTCTGCTTCATCATTGCCAAGAACATATCCGTCAAGTGTTGTTTGCCTGTTGCCTGCTGAATCTGCGCAAGTGTTCCGGTGTAAAGCATCTGACCGCGATGAAGCAAGCCAAAGCGATCACAAACACGCTCTGCTTCATCTAAACGGTGAGTCGAAAGCAACACCGCCTTGCCGCTTGCCTTCAAGTGTGCAATGAACTCGAACACCGTTTGACTGCCGACCACATCGAGACCGCGCGTCGGTTCGTCGAGCAGCATGACGGGCGGATCATGCATCAAGCCTCGCGCCAGAATCACTCGCTGCCGTTGACCAGTGCTCAAAGTGCAGCAACGTTGATCGATGAATCGTTCCAACTGCAGTTTTTCTACCAAACCTTCGAGTCGCTGCCGCGCAACATTCAGAGGCACCGCATAGAGGTCCGCAAAATACATCAGCATTTCACGGACTGACAGCCAGGGATAAACGCCGTCATTGGTCGAGACCATACCGATCAAAGAGCGAACGGTGCCAGAGTCCGCATCCGGTGAAAGCCCGCCTACTTCAACTGTGCCGCTATCGGGCCTTAGCAAACCCATTACAATCCGAAGCGTCGTCGTTTTCCCAGCCCCGTTAGGCCCCAGCAGACCGAAAACTTCGCCGGCTTGCACGTCAAATGATATTCCATTGACGGCTTTGACTGTGCGACCCCCCCATTGAAACTGCTTAACGAGGTCGTGAGTGACGATCAATTGTTAGTCCAATCGAGTAGTTGGCGGGAACAGTGCAACATCGCTGTCCTATATTGCTATTCTACCGTGTACGAAGACGCATGCCGATTGGTTCATCTTCGTAGCCTAGGCATCCTGCCTGGGGAAGTCAGGGCAAGCTCGGGAAAGTACTGAACCCCAGGCTGGAAGCCTAGGCTACGGTCCGCGCTGGACTTCCCCTTGCTCGGCGTCAATAATACCTGACTATGACCGATCCAGCACAAATCGACGATCCGATCTTTGAAACCAGCTACCGACCGGAGTTGCCGGATTGGGGCGTCTATTTGACTTGGCCAACTGAGGGTCAGAGCTGGGTTCATCCTTCTGATGTCTCGTTGGCACTTCGTTTAATACCCAGTGGCCGAGTATTTCACCGAACGCGGTGGGATCGGACCTTTTATCAGCTCCACTACGGCGAGTTAACCATCCGCGTACGTCCGACACTTTGGGTTCGAGTCGACTCAGTCGATCTGCAAGTCGGCCAACAAGTTGAGTTGCTCCCGCGGAACGGCGCAAATGAGCCGGGGATTTTTACGGTTCGCGAAATTCTTTTTTGCCCACGCAAGCAAGAGATAGAATTCGCGATTAGCCAACGCGGCATGACAGTGCCTAAGAAGTTTTCTCGCGACGACCTGAGACCGCTCCATGTCGTCCATTCCTTGCGAAGTGGCTTTTTCCAGCATTTGCCACAGACGTCAAATTTCCCACCTGATTTAGAACTGCTCAACGTTGGCGAGTTGACAGGTGAATGAGCTGCGTTGCCCAAAGCCTCACCGCGCGCAAAACGCTTCAGCAAAATGCTGCAGCACTTTTTATAAAATACAGTTCGCTCCCACCATGAATGTTAATGCCAAGCGATTTAATTAACCCGTATCACTAATGTGCGTCAGCCTCCTCCGTGTACCTGCGATTCTGACACGCTTTTCGTGATACTGCTAAACAAAAACGCCTGCTTCTCTGTTCCGAGCGGCCTCAACCAGCTAGCAGGAGCGAACTGTGCCAGATGCACAACGCAAATAGTGTGCCAGCGCGAAGCACAGGGGATCTAGAGAGATAGCTTGCTCAACCGCAACACCTTACGCGGAGTTTGTACGTGTCTGATCAGCAAATCGTTTAACCGGTAGCCAGCAGATAGTGCTTACTTAACATCAATACACGAGAAATTACGCGTCACGCGTGACTGTTAACCCTTATAGCTTCTATCCGTGGGACCACCATGTCATCCGTGGATAGAAGCAGTACGTCTTCCCACGGATGGCATAGCAGTCCCACGGATAAATACCTCTTTTTTCAATGACTTGAGACTGTTTAATTCAGCAGTCTTCGCTGGCGATTTATTAAATTAAACGAATTTACAAAAGTCACCAACCCGGAGTGGAAGCACAATTTCACAGCGTTTCTTTCTTGAGCGCTGCAACCATTTCCCTCTGACGTAGCTCTACAAACTCTTTTGCCTTTGCTGCTTTCGCTTTCGCCGCGACGCTATCTTTCGCCATCGCTAGAACCACTGCTGGCATCGATTTTAGCTCGTCTTCATTATCAAAATCGAACAACCAATCGCCGAGCCCGATGTCGCGCCACATGATTCCTTTACTGGTCTGCTCGTTCCAGCGGCAGACAATCGCCGGGATGCCATTTCCGATGCTCATGATAGGCGAATGCATTTCATGACCAAAGAGCCCGGCGCTACGTCGGTAGGTACTCAGCGCTTCCGCCGTTAACCAATAGTTCGCACGCCATACGCATCGAGATCGAACATCTTCAGGCAATTTGTCAAAAAGCATCTCCCTGTTCACCGCCATCTGAGTCTCATCCTCAGGGCAAAGCAAAACCTTCAAATCGGTGTTCTTCACCACAAGGCTGATGGCATCGCGAAGCGGCTTGCAATCATGCTCCTTCATCGCTTCATTGCGAGCGTTCTTTTGTTCGTCGAATACTGCCTTCTTCGCCGGGATCTTCCAATATGGCGTGTAACGCAACCTTGCAATGCAGCACAGGAATTTCCCTTCCTCTAGACCATTGGCTTTCAAGAATGCATCTGCCTTGGCATCGTCACGTAGGTCCGTCGCAAAAGCACCATCGGGACCAAATTCCATCACCGGACATGTACATCCTTTCGACTTCGCCAGTTCCATTGACACCGAGTCTCGGAAGAAAACAAACTTGGCTCCACTGAGCACTCCAATGGTGTTTGCAATCAGGTTGTCGCTAGCAGGTTTAGTCGCCGTTGATTGAGTCGTTGAAAATGTAATGCCGAACACTCCGTACGGCTTTTGAGTTTCTTGCCTCCAACGGACAACGTCTTTCTCCGCGACCAGCGACGGACCCGATCCATGCAACAGAAAATCGCATTCGGCAAAGGCTGCCTTCAAACCTTCAGCCCCTTTTACAATTTGCACTTTTGGGAAACGGGCTTGCAGCATCTCTTCAACGCCATTCCCCACGTTGCTCGGCCACAACCGCACTTCAGCCTC
>JANODD010000241.1:0-3908 GCA_031412515.1 Planctomycetia bacterium
AGCGTGGTATGGACATCTTCGCATCGCAGCGTCAAGTTTTTGGCAGAGGCCGCGTCGCGCATCGCGTTCATTCGTTCCCTCATCGGAGCGTTTTGCCAAACCGAAGTGTCGCTACCGGGATGCTGCAAGAACACCACGACATAACCTCGGCCAGCCCAATGGTTTCCCATAAAGTGATTTCCGTCACGCGATCCTCCCAACCCATGGCTAAAAAGAACGACGGGAGCAGGCCCCTTTTCAGCAGGTAAGTCGACGCGAACCGGAACTTCTCGCGATTGTTTTTCATGCTTTGCCGAAAGCTCAATTGAGTCAGCTTTCAACCTGCTAGAGATTGCAAGCGGATCGTATTGCGGCAGCGCGCGACTGACTAGCAAGAGCGACAAGACCAAGGGTGCAAGTCGCTGGAAAGAAGTGATTATCATTTGAAGTTCCTCATCATCTAAATTCAAACGTCTATCGCGGTCGTTTTTGGCAAGCATCTGTAGCTGATCTCGTCATCACTGAGCCGTCGATCATTCGCAAATTCTATACCCGCATGCACCGGCTTCCAGGGTGGCATGTAACGCGACTCGGTCACAAGTCGAATGGTTTCAGAATGCTTGCGAAAGTCTTCAAACGTTAGCAGCGAGAACGGTCCAGCTTGGCCCGGCCGATGACATGCCGAGCAGTGATCAAACATGATCTTCGCGATTTCCGTTGTGAACGTCACGTCCGCGGCGCTGGCTGTTGAGTTGGTTAAGGCTAAATCGCACTCAACCGATACAATCGCGCTGATTAGAACCGGTATGAGATACCGGGAAGAACTGAACATTTTATCTCTCCCAATCGAGCAGACTTTATTGTGAATCGTTTTCAACAGCATCGAGTTCTGCGGTGGATTTTATCGGTATGATCTTTCGATCTTTCAAGACGTGCCCTTCAAGCTCAAACCAGTTGCTCGGAAGTTCGGGTGAACCGACTAGATCGATCGACCAGCGAATCGGGCCACGTTCCGACGCGGGTCTCTGCCAAGTCAACTCCAAACGATGTGCCATACCTGTTTCCACACTGGCCCACAGTTCAATCTTTGCTGGAAGCGCGACGTTGGACCTTCGAAGTTCTCCAACGACATGCTGGCAGGAAGTGAATTTATCGGGCGAGTCGATTTCGGGAAGTGATTCGTTACTCAATATTTTCAATTGATACGCGCGGCTCATACGTTCTAAAATCGTCGACACGTGCAAGTAGGGACTTGGAATGTCTTTCCGCATTAACCAATTCCCAACGACCTCTTCACCGCCTACATAGGCTGGGCCGAAACGCGGAACAACCCAGCGGCTGGTTGCGTTTCCACCGATCCACACATCGCCAAAACGTGACAAGCCTGGATGACGAACTACAAATTGGTCTTGATTGTTCAAATACAAATCCGAAGTGACTTCACGCTTGCCCCAAATCGGACGCTGATGAACCATCTTTATTCGGTAAGCTCGCGTTGATGGAGCCACTTTCAACGATCGCATTACGGCTGCGTAAGCCGGGTTACTGGCCGTCACATACGTTAACGAGTAACCAGCCATGAGCAGTACCGATGCCGCCAATGCGACCGAAATCCATCGACGGGAAGAGCGACGCGAATCTGCAGGCGGCGCAGTCGCTGTGACTGCTTCAGCGTCGAGTCGTGTCAACACGCGTGCGATTCGTGAAGTCTCTTGCGGGTCTCCGGCGTAGGCTTGCCGCAAAAGCGAACCAAGCACCACTTCATCGAGTTCAGCTTGTTGTTCAGGAGTTAGTGTCATAATCATTCAGTTCGCTTGCAATTTGCGCTCTAAACACAGTTGCAATTGTTGCTTAGCGCGAAACAGTCGCTTCTTGATCGTTTCTAGGGCAACATCCACACGCTCGCTTATCGCTGCTGGCATCAAGTCATCGCGAAACCGCAACTCAATGCACTCGCGATCGGACGTCGTCAACTTTGAAACGCAATCACGCAACGCATCCAGTTTTTCGTCAAGCGTATCGCCGCTCAAATGATTTATCCGTTCAAGCCGCTGGTTTAAATACTCCAGCGCTTCCGCATCGTCCGTCAAGACAACGCGAGAGGCCGCGCGACGACCTGCCATCAACGTCCGAGCAGCGATACCACGCAACCAGGGACCAAATGGCTTCGAACGATCAAACTCATCCAGCTTCCGCCAAGCCACGATCATCGTTTCCTGCCAGACATCATCCAGCAAAGTATCATCGCAACCCGCCGCTCGCAGGTAGGTTGTCAACATCCGCGAGTTCTCGCGAACGAGAATCTCGAAAAGATCTTTGGATTGAACAGAAGGCTGCAAAATAGACTTTCGGGCAAAATTGGCAGGAAACGCAATCTTGTTGCCATATATTGGCGCGACCCTAAGAATCGGGGACAGAAAATCGACACTCCTCAGCGAACGCCACCGCACTTCAATTTCGGACCGCTTCAAAATGCGCCTTTTCCTACTCGTACTCAGGCTCTGCGGTACTCGTACTCGTACTCGATTAGTTCCTTGAACAGAGTACGAGTAAGACTTAAATTCAAAGCCACACGGCGTGCAATTGCCCCGAAAGTCGCAAGATCTGCAGCCAGCGGCAAATTACTTCTTTAGGGCCTCGGTGACAAATTCAAAAATCGCTTTGGTTCCCGGATCCTCGGGTAAGCCGATGTCTTCGTTGACTTTTGAATGGGTGCTGTCTTTTGCCCCGTACAACTTCACCGAAATTCCAACCTCTTTCAGTGCTCCGCCAAGTCGTTCAGCCTGGGCACTCGTATCCGGATGACTATTAACGTAAACGATCAAGAACGGCGGAATGCCCTTGTCTTTGGCGATATGCGTCACAGCTGAAAAATCGAGGTGCTTGGCTGGGTCGTTACCGAATTTCTCACGATGGCCGAACTTGGCCTGCGGCTGATGGTGGACGCGACGACGAGTCTCGGCGGTTTCAATGATAGCGGGCACATCGTAGGTGTCCCCATCGACGGGCACACATCCCTTGAGTATTGCGAACGTTAGTCCTTCGTCTTTCAAGTAGCGATCGTCGGTGCAAATTATCGCCGCCAGTTGAGCACCCGCTGAATGTCCCATAACAAAAATCCGTTTTGGATCGCCACCACTTTCAGCAATGTGATCATGCACCCAATGCATCGACTTGGCAATATCGCGAATGATCGTCCCCATTTCGACTTTCGGTAACAGCTGATAGTTCGTTGATACAAACACAAAGCCCCTGTCGGTGAACGCTTGCGGCTTAAGTTGAACTTCCGATTTATCGCCTGCTTGCCAACCGCCGCCGTGAATCCAAAAGACGACCGGCAAGTTCTTGGCATCTTTAGGTGCGTAAATATCTAAGACTTGGCGTTCAAGAGCTGGAGCAGCATAAGGCACATCGCGCTGCACTTTCTGAGCTAAAGCATTGGCATTAAGGACTGACGTTAAAATCAAGCAGGTTAGTAAGTGTCTCATTTTCGGCTCGGTAGGTTAGCGGGGTAGGTTGAATCGGTGAGGTACGCACTGATGTCGAAGTGGTGCTAATCCTGCATTCTCAGACTTTTGTGAAACTAAATCAACATGGGTGGAGCGTGAGCAAGTGGAACGATCGCGCGCGGAAACCCAGGTTGGTCAATCGATGGCATAAGCGAACGAAGAGTTAACGTCATAGAACGTAACGCTCGTCTGAGTTCGCAGCATCCCTGCCGAGATAAAAGCCGTTGGTGGGTGAGTAAATCGCAGGGAAGAACTGTGGGAATGAAGGCTTGCAGGAATGAATCGCAAGCTGGAAGCTGGGCTGTCGGAAAGTCGTGAACAAACGCAGTAGCGGAAGCCGTCAAGGCTTTCGGGAGTTGATATTGCGGGCCAAAGTTGCATGCACGAAATGCTTGACGCATTCCGCTACCGACTTTTCGC
>JANODD010000242.1:0-7987 GCA_031412515.1 Planctomycetia bacterium
AGAAATCACAAACAGCTGTGCAAATGTTCGTGTAGTTGACATTTCGATCCACGTTATACGTTCGATAATGCTCTGGATGCATCCGCTCAGTAACCTCCGCCGCCGCACCGCCAATCGCAGTCAAATCGTGACTTTGCAGCAGCGCAAGACCTTCCTCACGAGTAAGTCTCTGGCCATCACGAGCTTTGTTTAAAACAGATTCAATCATGGTGTTACAGCGTGTCTAAGAGTTCTGCGATGTCTGAAATTTTTTCGCGTGTTTGGATTTTTTATTTATCTGAGATTTTGAGATTTACCGAACAGTTCGGAGGTTCGATCCCTGGCTCCCCTCGCCCCGGTACTCCGGGGAGAGGGGTTGGGGGTGAGGGGATATGTCCGAGAAGAACTGATCCGAACATCCAGAGACTAACCCAAGTGAATGAACATGCCGTGAAAATAACTTCAACCCAGCTCGTTCACTTTCTCCAAGATAAAAATGCAGATGCTGTCGAAAATACTCTTCGCAGCTTGCCGAACTTAATGCGTACTTAGGCGCTTCGCTCGCCACGATTTCATTCAAGTTCGCAAGGCCAGCGTCTCGAGCCTGCTCAAGTGCCACGCTAATCTCCGGCCTAACACCTTCACGGGCAACCCACATAGCGAACACAAACGGCAAACCGGTTTCCTTTAGCCACTCTTCGCCAAGATCCCACGACTCACAGTAGTCGCTCACGTCGAGGCTCATCGCGCGGTCGCCAATCACCAAAATCGCGTCCGCGTTACAGTCGGCAATCAGAGTGTTGATATCCAACTGTTGTCGAGTCGGTCGAATGCCAAAACGTTCGGCCAGTAACACCTGAGCCAACGCAGCACTGGTTCGTGAACCTTCATCGAGTGCAAGCGTCTTCACTTCGCGGGGCGGTTTGCGGAAAAGGACTCGAACACTGCGAACTGGGCCACGACAAGCGATGCACGCATCCGATACGATTTTGAGTCGATCACTGCGCAAAAACTCAACTGATGGAATCAACGCAACATCCAGTTCACCGGCTGCCAAACGATCCGCCAAGCGACTTGGCAAATCCAAAATCAGATCCGAATGAGGCAAGTGCTCGCGGAGCCCATAAATGAGCGGCTTGGTGTTGAGGTATGAGACTGCACCGATTCGCCAGTTCATTAGAATTCCAAAGTTTGTCCAAAGTTTGGTTGTGTACTCGCGGCGGATGACGACGCTAGCATCGTTAGCCACATTTCAGCGGTGTACTACCCGCTGAGGCAAGCCAATCTTAACTGCGGCAGGCGAATTCTACGACGCCAACTGGAAACGCTGGACGCGATGATTCATGGAGTCCAAGACGTGCAATTGCCGCTTGGAGTCGACAATCAGAGCCCACGGATTGGTGAATTTGCCCGGTTCTTTGCCCGCTCCGCCCCAAAGTTCCAGCGATTTTCCGTCTTGCGTAAACCGCTGGACTCGGTGATTCCCAAACTCTGCAATAAGAAGAGTGCCATCTGCATCAAAATCCAGGCCGTAAGGATATTGCAACTGACCAGCAGCAGAACCCGCGGTGCCCCAAATCCGTTCAAGCTTCGGTTCAGGCCCATCGAGGCTGAAAACTTGAATGCGATGGTTGCACGAATCGGTGACCCACAGCAGACCACTTTTGTCGAGCACCAGAGTCTGCGGCCGTGAAAACTGCCCCGGCTCACTCCCCTGGGTCCCCCAGCGACGAACAAATTGTCCCGCGGGGTCATACTCTTGAATCATATCGCTTTGGCCATAGTGACCGATATAAAAGTGGCTATTGGCGGCTTGGACGACGTCGGTTACGAACTGGAATTGGCCTGGTTCGTCGCCGTTCACTCCCCCAATCGTCCGCGATTCGTCGAGCACTCCGTCGCGAGAATAAAAGAGAACTCGGAAGTAATGCGTGTCAGCCACGATGACATTGCCATCGGTTCCGATCGCCAGCCCGAGCGGTTTTCCTTGCTCGATGATCGGCGTTCGCCACCCTCGAAGGTAAACTCCGTCGGAATCGAAGACTTGAATGCGCCCCGTCAGATCGACGACATAAATATGGTCTTTTTCATCGATTGTCATTGCCCGTGGCTTCATCAAACGACCGTCTGACAATCCGCGGCGTCCCCAGATTAAGTCCGGCACACGGGCAGCCGTCGAATTAGGAACGCAGCCGCTAAAACCCGCCAACGTGCTCGCAGCGAAAGCCGCTCCGGTCAAAGAGAGGAAATCCCGCCGATTCGAAGCTTTCGAAATTCTGGTCATGCAAGTCTCTTTCGTAGCTTAGGCATCTTGCCTGAGACAACTGACGGCAAGCTGGAAGCACACCCCACTTGGCTACCCACCTACGAATCGCAGAACTAAAAAAAGGTAACCAATGGGAAGACTCACCAAAAAACATTATAGTAGCGTAATAACCCAACAGGCGCGCAGCACAAAAGAGTCGGATTGGTCGAATGCCCAGAATCCTGGAATGGAAAAACAGCGAAGATCCTCGCGATATCGTACATGTTACGGTTCAGTCGTTGGTCGAAGGAAAACTCGTCGCTGTACCTGCTGAAACCGCTTACCATGTGCTTGCAAGCGGTTTGAATCCGTCTGCAGTCGAACAATTGATGCAGTTGCCTGGCCGCGCTTCGGATCGTTCGCCGTGCGTGTTCCTTCGATCTTCGCACGAAGCGACTGATTACTCGCCCAGAATGTCGATGGTCGCAAGCCGCATAGCTCATCGAGGTTGGCCGGGACCGCTTGTGCTGCAGTTACCAGCTTGCGATCCGACGAGCCTAGCGCATCAATTGCCAAAACCAGTCTATGAATCGCTGGTTGTAGAGAATCGGTTTTTATCACAGCGCGTTGCCGCTCATAAAGCCATCTCGCAAGCCATGCGTTTGCTTCCCGGTCCGCTTGTTGCTGCACCACTTGTTGACGGAGAGGGCAACGCGGCTAGCACACGACAACAAGTCGAAGCCTTAGCGGGCAAGGGATTGGCAATCATTGTCGACGATGGACCAACGCACTTTGGCGGCTTTGCAACTTGTCTACGCATCGACGAAAATCGTTGCACGGTAACATGTCCCGGAGTGCTTGATCAAAGCGCGTTGACCAGATTGGGCCAGTTGACGGTGCTCCTTGTTTGCACTGGCAATACGTGTCGAAGTCCGATGGCAGAGGCGATTTTGCGGCAGCTGATGTCAGAGCGCTTTGCAAGTCAGCTAGCCGACGGCCAGCCACCGCCAGCCGTGGCCGTATCGGCTGGGCTGAGCGCATTTCCTGGCGGACCAGCATCTCCCGAAGCCGTCAGTGTGATGAAGCAAAAAGGGATAAGCCTTGTGCACCATCAGAGTCGAGCCATCTCGGATCGATTGGTTTTGCAAGCTGACTTGATACTGACAATGACCAAATCGCACCGCAACGCGATCGTCGGGCGCTGGCCAGAACTGGCGAGCAAAACGCATTTATTAAGCAACAATCACGGCGACGTTTCAGATCCGTTCGGAGGTCCTGAGTCCGTTTATGCGGCCTGTGCGGTTCAAATCGAGCAATTTCTGCGGAGTTGGGTGGACCAAATCGAAGAAGATTGGCTCCCCGTTTGGCAGGTAAGCTAAACTTACGATTCGGGGTAAACGAATCGAGCCTCAATTTTGCCGGCGTTTTAAGTCAACTAGAACTCAAACTGATCTACTGTTAGTCCACTTATGCGAATTGCCATCGGAAGCGACCATCGCGGTATCCATATCAAAGCCAAGCTCGTGGCCAACCTTGAATCGGCTGGACACCAAGTTATGGATGTGGGTGCCTATGGCGATCAAAGTGTGGACTACCCAGACTATGCAAAATTAGTCTGTGAGAAGTTGATTGCGGCTGAAGTCGAACGCGGAATCTTGATCTGCGGCAACGGCATGGGCATGGCAATTACGGCCAACAAGTTTCACGGAGTCCGAGCTGCGAACTGCTATGACGAAGTAATGGCTGAAATGTGTCGGCGTCACAATGACGTTAACGTACTGTGTCTTCCGGGAGACCTTATTGGTAATCGACCGATCGACGATATGGTGCGTATCTGGTTGACCACTGAATTCGAAGCCGGTCGACATGAACGTCGGATCACAAAAATTATTGAGATCGAACGCAACCACTAATAGCCTGTCCGAAAAGGGGGCTGACCCTCTCCGGCAACGACAAAAATGTCAGCTCGTTGCCTCTAAAGGGTCAGACCCCTTTTCGGACAGGCTATTAGTGGACTTCAGTGATTGTAGCTGGTTTCGTAAGAAACCGGTCACCACGCTGCAATCTGATTACCATCCGGATTCTTACGAATCCAGCTACACGAAACAAATGGATTTTGCGCATGCAGTGGGACTCGCCGAGCGACTATTTCAAACGCTTGGAATATTGGTTAGTACTGGAAGCAGAAGCGGAACGCGAACGCATGGCGGCAAGGCGATCGCTCCAACGAAGTGGCGACGCCGAACGCTCTGGTGAAACGCTTGTCAATTTAAGATTGATCGATCATCGCACCGGACTTGCCGGTCGGTTGTTGCTCGATCTGGCCAAGCCTTCCAATATGATGCTGCCCATGAATCGATTGAAGGTGGGTTCGCCCGTTGTCCTTTCTGATGATGAAGATCGCGGTGACAAGGGTATTGCCGGTGTGATCAGTCGTCGGACTAGTTCCGCAATTCAAGTTGCCGTCGACAACTGGCCCGAGGCAAGTCGCTTGCGATTGGACCTTTCACCCGACGAGCGGACTCGCCAGCGGCAAGTGGCGGCGATGAACACTGCCAAGCAACTCGGCGGCTCAGCGGCTCGCCTGCGCGATAACTTGCTCGGTTTCCGCGAACCTCGTTTTGATGCACCGAAGCCCATCGAGTTTTTCGCAGAACTTAATCCGCCCCAGCAAGACGCGGTTCGATTTGCCTTGTCCTCTCGCGATATCGCGATCTTGCACGGGCCGCCCGGGACTGGCAAGACAACAACGCTAGCTGAGATTGTCTTGCAAGCGGTTCGACAAGGCTTAAAAGTACTCGCATGTGCTCCCAGTAATACTGGCGTCGACAACTTGCTTGAGCGACTTGCCGCCACCATGCCGTCAGTGATTCGAGTCGGCCATCCGGCTCGGGTCTTCGAAGCTCTCCGCGGTCATACGCTCGATGAACTGGTTGATACAGATTCAACCATGGACGTTGTCCGCGACATTAAGAAAGAGATCGAACAACTGCTGCGTTACGCGGCTAAAGAATCTCGCAGTCGAGAAGCCAATCGTCTGCGCGGTGAACTCTACACCGAAATCGGTCGCTTGCGACAGCAAGCCCGCATGCTCGAAAAGAATGCCATCCAGTATGTGCTCGATTCGGCTGACGTGATTTGCACGACCACGACGCTTGATGAAGAGTTGCTCGGCGATCGCACATTTGACTTAGTTGTGATGGACGAAGCGTGTCAGTGCACTGAGCCTGCCATGTGGCCGGCAGTACTGCGAGCGGACCGATTGATTCTTGCTGGTGATCATTGCCAGTTGCCACCGACAGTCGTTTCCGCCGAAGCCGCTCGTGAGGGACTCGGTTGCAGTTTGATGGAGCGACTGGTTAATGATTATGGCGCTCCAATCTATCGCCGACTGACCGTACAGTATCGCATGCATGAAGCCATCATGGATTTTTCAAGTCAACAGTTTTATTCAGGCGAGTTGATTGCGGATGCTTCAGTGCGCGAGCATTGGTTGCCTGACTTGCCGGGTGTAGACAAAGACGATGTTACATCGCCGATCCTTGAATTTTGGGACACTGCCGGTGCTGGATGGGATGAAGAACTCGAACCCGATGGGCTAAGTAAAAGGAATCCCAAAGAAGCCAATTGGGTCGTCGCGCAAGTACGCCAGTTGCTCGACAGCGGACTCAAGCCGGATCAGATTGCAGTCATCGCACCTTATGCGGCGCAAGTCCGCTTGATCCGCAATCGCATGCAACTGTCCGCGATTGAGATCGATACTGTCGACGGCTTTCAAGGCCGCGAAAAAGAAGCCATCATTTTAACGCTCGTTCGCAGCAATCCCGAAGGCGAGATTGGCTTCCTCGCTGACACTCGCCGCACCAACGTCGCTTTGACCCGTGCCAAGCGAGCCCTTCGAGTCATTGGCGACAGCGCCACGCTTGCCAACAACATTTTCTACCGAGAGATGCTCGACTACTTTGAATCCCACAACGCGTACCACAGCGTCTGGGAACTGGGCAGTTGATTGTGATCGGACGGATTTGACAGATCGGACCAATCAGTCAGATCCGACCGATTTGTAAGATCAGACCGATTTGACAGATCTGTCAGATCCGACTGATCTTAAACAACCTAACCCGAGAAGAAAAACCGCATCAAATGGTAAAACACCGGTGCGGCGAAGCACAGCGTATCGATGCGATCCAGCACACCTGCATGTCCCAGAACCAGCGAACCGTAATCGTTCACACCACGATCGCGCTTAATAGCGCTCATCGTCATTCCGCCGCACATTCCCATCACAGCGACAATCATTGACATGCAAGCCGCTTCCCAGATTTGAAAAGGTGTTGCCCAGTAAAGCAACGCGCCGAGCAAGCCAGTACACAATGTCCCGCCTGCAAAGCCCTCCCAAGTTCGGCTGGCGCTGACTTCCGCAGCAATCAATGTCTTGCCAACCAATTGTCCCCAAGACCACTGAAAAATATCAGATAGCTGGGACACGAGAATAAAGAAGAACAGCAATCCCGCCACGCTACCCTTCCAGGGCACACCACTGCTCGTCGTTAATTTAAGGTCTAAGAGCGCGGGGGCGTAGCTCAATGCGTAAACACAAATTAACAATCCAACAGTAATCTGCGCCGAACGCTCCAAGAATCGCTTATGATCCCCAGAGATAGCGATCCGCGCAGGCACCATCAAGCTCGCATAAACCGGAATCAAGATGCTGTACAGTCCGTAGAAATCGATCGGCTTGCCGCTTCGCCATCGCCAATCGTAGAGGCTTAACGCAATAAGCACGTATTGCAGGGGAGTAAATACAATTAGCGCCCAGAACAATGCCCGATGATCACCGCGCCTGGTAGGGGCCATCGTTATGAACTCGCGGAGCGCCCAAAACGACACCAACCCAAAAAGGATCACCGTGCCGATCGGCCTAAGCAACAGACCAAATACCAAAATCGCACACATTAACCACCATGAATTCAACCGTTGTCGAAAACGTCGTACCAGCGCCGGGTTAATCGACTCACTGGGTTGATTCCGCAACCACTGCCCAACTAGAGACGCGATCGCCAATGTCACCAACACTGCACCGAGCAGAACATTCGTTGGAATGTCATTCAACCAAGGATGTTCGTTTTTATTTGCAGTCCCTGTCTGAGAGGTCTTCAGAAGAGCGGCTGTAAGGTTTGAATTGGCGGCGTCCGTTTTCGCTTCAGTCGCTTGCACTTGAGCCGCAGTGGCCTCAGAATCTCCATCTGCCTTATCGTTTTCAATGCGATCGACCTCCGCAGGCGCAGAAGCGACCGGCGGCAAAGAGGTCTCCTGAGGCAATTGCTGAACTGTCGCAGCAGCAAAGCTGGTCATACATAAAATGATGGTTAGAGCCGCTAGCTTCATTGGGTTGTTGATCGATTGCTCTAAAGTGAATCTTCAAACGCTGCCGAAAGTTTGAAACATGCTTACTCGAGTTCGAACCTCGTGCTTGTCCAATTTCATTTTACGATCAGCCGCAGTGCGCTAGCACCCGGTTCACGCGGCAGAAACCGGACGCTAGCGAGAGCGTCCTGCTAAGGAATGAACTTGAAAACGTGGATTTACAGGTGATTTATCAGCCGGAAGGCGTTAGCCTCCGGTTCAATACACAACCGGAGGCTAACGCCTTCCGGCTGATATGACTATACCACCGTAATGATCAGCTTCAGTTCAAACTCCTAAGCGGGACGCTCTCTAGCGCGTTCCGGCTGATGTTGCCACCCTAAGTTGAATTTGGAC
>JANODD010000243.1:0-9772 GCA_031412515.1 Planctomycetia bacterium
GTCCAAATTCAACTTAGGGTGGCAACATCAGCCGGAACGCGCTAGAGAGCGTCCCGCTTAGGAGTTTGAACTGAAGCTGATCATTACGGTGGTATAGTCATATCAGCCGGAAGGCGTTAGCCTCCGGTTGTGTATTGAACCAAAGGCTAACGAGAGCGTCCAGCTTAGGAGTTTGAACTGAAACTGATCATTACGGTGGTATAGTCATATTAGCCGGAAGGCGTTAGCCTCCGGTTGTGTATTGAACCGGAGACTAACGAGAGCGTCCAGCTTAGGAGTTTGAACTGAAGCTGACCATTACGGTGGTATAGTCATATCAGCCATCGGCGTTAGCCTCCGGTTGTGTATTGAACCGGAGGCTAACGCCTTCCGGCTAATAAATCACCTGTAAATACGCGTTTTCAAGTTCATTCCTAAGCGGGACGCTCTCCATTGCACCCCGGTTGTTAATATTGAAGTGTAATTGAACGCCAAAAAACGCTCGGGACAAATGGTCCCAAGCTACGATGGAATTATCCATGCCAAAAAGCAAACCAACTCGAACGCTGCCCGACCCAGATGAAAATCCGGGAGTTGCGGTCATTATTTGGGATGGCAAGTGCAATTTCTGTCGTACGCAAGTTGAGCGGCTGCAAGCATTCGACAGCGGTGGCCGCTTGTCGTACATCAGCCTCCATGACCCACGTGTCACTGAACGCTATCCGGAACTAACCCACGATCAGTTGATGGAGCAAATGTGGGTTATCACTCCTAACCATCGGCGATATGGGGGTGCTGACGCAGTCCGCTTCCTCAGTAGGTATCTGCCCCGATTGTGGTGGATTTCCCCGGTAATGCACCTGCCCTTCGCAATGCCACTCTGGCGTTATCTTTACAGGGCGTTTGCTAACCGCCGCTACCGAATCGCAGGAGAAAACTGCGATGGCGGTACTTGCAGTCTTCACAACAGGGCTCCAACTGCGACCGCAAAGTCTCACGCGAAGTAAGCCACTGCGTTTTCGAAAATTTTTCGACCCTCACCATGCTCAGGCTGAACCTTGCGCCTGGTCCAAAACGGATGATGGGTCGCATCGAGATGGCGTTCAGGATGAGGCATCAAACCGAAAACCCGTCCCGTTGGGTCTGATATCCCTGCGACGTTGCACTGCGCGCCGTTGGGATTGTCGGGAAACGTCAGTGGTTCATCGGAAGTGCAGCCATCGGCGCCGCTGTATCGCAGCCCCAACTGGCCAGCAGCCTTGAGTTGGTCCGTCATCGCCAAATCTCGAACTGCAAATCGCCCCTCAGCATGCGCCATTGGCAGATACATCGCGTCAATATCACGAAGGAATACACTGTTCGAATCGACGTTCTTCAAGTGAACCCAGCGATCCTCAAATCGAGCGTGCGAGTTCAACGCTAAAGTCGCTGGCGGATTATCTTCTTCACCTGGAAAGAAAATCCCCAATCGCATCATGACTTGAAAGCCGTTGCAAATACCAAGCACCAATCGATCATGGCTTCGGAACTGGTTGACAAGGTCGACTAGGTGGACCTTCAGTCGCTGCGCCAAAATTCGGCCCGCGGCGATATCGTCACCGTAACTGAAGCCGCCCGGCAGACACAAAATTTGACAGTTGGCACCAATCTCGGGCGATTGAATCAACCGATTGACATGGACACTGATGACCGTCGCACCGACTGATTCGAAGGCAAATGCCGTTTCGATATCACAATTCGTGCCCGGAGCTCGTAGAAGGAGGACTCTCGGATTCGCCATCAAACTTTTCCTGTGCAGCGTTTTGCGGCTGATGCCAGATTGGCCACGGCAAAACAGGGCCGCAGCAACTTTTCCCCCAGCCTAACAAAGTCGCCAAAAGCTGAAAGGGGATTAGACAAAGCCGCTCGTGCCCGCTTGACGTGAATCAATAATCCTAAGTATTTGTGATCGTCTTCATTGTCGCACGATTGTCCCAATCGTAGCCGCTACAATTGAGACAATTGTGCGACACTCGTATCCCGCGATTCAATGAGGTAGCGGAAGCCGTCAAGGCTTTCGGTTGTTGAGAGTTTGTGAAATCCACCGAAATGCTTGACGCATTCCGCTACCCAAAATTTAATCTGCATACAGCACTAGTTAGCTTCCTCATCAGTAAAGCCCCCATCCATGTCCGACCAGCCCGAGTTTGATTCAATTCTGTTGGTCTCCTTCGGCGGCCCTGAAGGACCGGACGAAGTGCTGCCGTTTCTCGAGAACGTCCTTCGTGGCAAAAATGTTCCTCGAGAACGCATGTTAGAAGTGGTGGAACACTACCAGCACTTCGGCGGCGTCAGCCCCATCAACGCTCAGAACCGAGCCCTCATCGCTGCGCTGCGCCTCGAACTCGATGCGGCCGGAATCAGTCTTCCAATCTACTGGGGCAACCGCAATTGGAATCCAATGCTGGTTGATGCTTTGCGAGAAATGCGCTCTGACGGTCGCCAGCGCGCAATCGCATTCTTCACCAGCATGTTCAGCTGCTACTCGGGCTGCCGCCAATATCGTGAGAACATTCAAGTCGCACAGCAAGAAGTTGGAGAGGGCGCCCCGATAGTTGAAAAAGTTCGCAAAGGCTTCAATCATCCGCTGTTCATCGAAGCTCAATCTGACTTGGTTCGCAAAGGCCTCGAACAAATCGATGCACCGAAGCGAGCAGCTGCCAAACTACTTTTCACCGCTCACAGTATTCCGATGTCGATGGCGGACAGTAGCAACTATGTCAAGCAACTCAAAGAAGCTGCAAGGCTGGTCGCGACTGCCGTCGGAACCGAGAACTGGGAGCTTGTCTTTCAAAGTCGCAGCGGACCGCCGCAACAACCTTGGCTGGAACCTGATGTTTGCGATCGCATCGAAGAGCTCGCCGCCAGTGGCACAACCGATGCAGTCATTATTCCACTTGGTTTTGTTTCAGATCATATGGAGGTCCTTTTTGATCTCGATACGGAAGCCAAAGATATTTGCGAAAAGCACAGCATCGGCTTGCAGCGAATCCCTTCTGTCGGAACGCATCCATCGTTTATCAAAATGATCCGCGAGCTCATTCAAGAACGCATCGAAAATTGGCCAACGCGAGCTGCTGTCGGTAACCTGCCAGCAAGCCATGATGTCTGCCCTGTTGATTGCTGCCTGTACCCACAGACACGCCGTCCGCAGCCCCAATGATCTAAGCAATGTAGCTGGTTTCGTGAGAAACCGGATGCAACAAAAGGATCACCAGTGCGTCCCGGTTTCTCACGAAACCAGCTACTTTTGCAGTCAACGATGACGTTTACGCTGGTCAATCCACCGCCGAGACTTGCCTTCATTGCGAGGCAACGAATTAGATGGGACTTGCGAAACAGCAATGCGCAAACCGAGAACTAAATCCAACCGCTTTGCAATAGCGGGCAAGACTTCGACAGGGGCTTCGACTTCCAAGCGAATTTCATCGAGCTCCCCGTTTTTGCTTACGACAACACGATATTCCTGTATCGATTCAAACTCTCGAGCGATCGCTTCAATGCTGCTCGGAAACAGATTCACGCCGCGAATGGTAACCATGTCATCCGTACGACCGGTCACTCCACCGGCTAGCCAGAGGAAATTGCAATCGCCTTGATCGCTTAAACTCGCTTCGCTAAAGCTCGCTTGCACTATATCGCCAGTGCGATAACGAATTACTGGAGCGCTCAAACGTCCAAGCGATGTTAAGACCAATTCGTTAGGTGCAGCCAATTGTTCTGCAGTTGCCTGTGAGGGGAGTATCGCTTGCGTCGCACCATTCGGTAACAACTCAGCGATGAAACTGGTTTCAATCAAGTGGATTCCCGGTCGGTCGGGCCAGCCAAATCCCCATGGTCCTACTTCGGTCGCGCCACAATGATCTACAACGCGGGCTTGCCAGGCAGATTCAATGCGAGAGCGGACCGCAGGAAGACTGCCACCCGCTTCGCCCGCTACGATGATTCGATCGACTTGCAATTCACCCAGCGGCAACGATTCACGCTCAGCGACTTCGGCTAAATGCAATGCATACGAAGGTGTGCACAAGACAACGGTTGCGCGCGATTGCCGAATAAATTCAAGCCTGGCTATCGATGAAAGGCCACCGCCCGGAATCACCATTGCGCCACGATCCACGCAGGCTTGATGAGCGCTCCAAAATCCGATAAATGGTCCAAACGAGAAGGCAAGAAAAACCCGATCGGCCCCAGTCACTCCTGCGGCTTCGAGCACATGCTGCCAAGTTGCAGACCACCAGCCTTGCCAATCCTCGGCTGTGTCGCAAATCAATAGCGGCGCGCCGGTTGTGCCACTAGTGCGATGCATGCGAGTGTATCGCGACAACTCATACGTTTGATGTTGGCTCAAGCCAGACGAATCAACTGAACCAACCAATTCATCCTTAGTCGTCAGCGGCAGTTGCTGAAAATCATGCAAACTGTCTAACTGTAACGCGTTAACCCGAAATTTCTGGCGATAGAATCGATTGGCAGGAAGTATCTCGGCCAGTTGCAAGTTAAGCCTGGCGAGCTGCCACGCCTCCAGTGCGGACCTGTTCCACAACCAAGCTTCGCGAGGATGTGGAACGTTTTCGTAGACCGAATTATGCTTCGTCATCCGCAGTGACAGTCGTTAGATGGGCAGCGGATTAAATCAGGACTGGCTTGTCGCTCTGGCGACGGACGATGACCCATTGGCCAGCATGCATCAACCAATGCTCGCCGTTAAGCGAAATTAATTGCCCGCGAGTTGGAGCGTATTCGACTCCGGACGGCTGATCCAAATCTTCGGCAGTAACTTTGGCCAAAATTTCCAGCGTTGCGGCACGTTGAGTTTTGTAAACGGACATCAACTCATCTTTGGTAGCGAACTTGCTCGGATCATCGCTCGCAGCAGTTGCCTTGGCGTATTTGTCCTTGAAACCGTCAGGCAAGGCAGGCATTGGCCAGGCCAGACCGACTAGTTCGTTTTCCGAGACGATCAGGTGGCCAACTTGCCAATTGATATGGTTGCACTTGGCATGTGGGCGTTGCATGAGTTCTGCATCGCTCAGGTCACCAAGATACGCCATGCCGATCATCTCACCAGTTGCCAGTACGTTGCGAATCGCTGTTTGCGCGTCCATTTCTCACTCCAATAAAATTCAGTTTCAATAAAGGCTCGGCATTATAGCAATTCTAGGTGGCGTATGCTTCCAGTGGCGTATGCTTCCAGCTTGCGGTCAGTGCCGTATGTGTCGAGTGGCGTATGCTTCCAGCTTGCGATCAAGTTCTGTATGCGTCAGGTGCCCTAAGCTTCCCGCTTACGGTCAAATTTTGTAAGCCTCCAACTGGCCTGTAACCATTAATCCGCAAGCTGGAAGCATACGCCACTAACAGCTTACTTTGCACATCGCAGCACATCTTCCAAAACCACGTGCCCTTCATACAAAGCCCGACCCACAATACAACCAAACGTGTTCATGGCTTTCAGTTGCACAATATCATCGATCGTAGCCACACCACCTGAAGCGATAACAGGAATCGAAGTCGCCCGTTGCATCTCCGCAAGCTGCTTGAAATTCGGACCCGTCAGCATTCCATCGCGTGCGATATCCGTATAGATAATCGCCGGAATTTCATCTGAGAGCGCGGCGATCTGCTGCGCAAGCTGCACAGCGGTGGTCGAAGAAGTCTCCAGCCACCCATCCGTTGCGACTTTGCCATCGCGTGCATCGATACCAAGGACTAATTTCTGTGGATACTTGTTAGCCATTTCACCAAACCACTGCGGCTCGCGAAGCGCCCGAGTACCAACAATCACCCGCGCCAGACCCAACTCCAATAGTCGTACGATGGTCGCTTCATCGCGGACACCACCACCCACTTGGCAAACCAGTCCTGTTTCTTGCACGCAGCGGCGAATGGACTCTTGATTCACTTGACTGCCATTTTTTGCACCGTCCAAATCCACCAAATGCAAGAACTCTGTTCCCGCGCTTCGCCATTTCATTGCCATCGTGACCGGATCGTCGGCAAAAACAGTCTCACGGTTATAGTCCCCTTGTTGCAGCCGCACACACTTGCCGCCCAATAAATCGATCGCTGGCCAAATTTGCATTATCAGTTTTCTAGTTGTTTTTTAGTCGGTGAGAGTTCCCCTCAGTAAAGAGCCAAGTATAAAAGCTGCTGCGAATGGAGCAAGCGTCCATGAACTTCACGGGCTTTTCCAAAGTACAATGTTTGACGTCCCGCGACGATCCTCTGCTTACGCCTTCAGCCTAGGATACTTTGACAAAGACGCACAACTTCTATGCAAGTTCTTGACAAGATTCCCTGGCATAAACTAACTCACGCACACGGCTCGGCGGAGGACGTACCCGAGTTACTGCGAGCTTTGCGTTTATCGCCGCCCAACGATCGCCGAGAACATGGCCCAATTCAGCAGCTCCACGGTAACATCTGGCACCAAAACTCAGTATACGAAGCGACCGCATACGCAGTGCCATTTTTGATCGAATTAGCTGCCGATCCGAATGTGCCCGATCGATGCGGAGTATTGAGCTTGCTTTCGGTGATTGCCGGTGGCACTTCGTTTCTTCAAGTTCACGAATCGTTCCTACAGATGTATGTCGACACCGGCGAGCCAGTTGCCTTGTCGTCAGCAGCCCGTAAGCAGTGGCGTCAGAAAAATCGTGCGATGATTCCAGGTACCACAGAGTTCGAAGAGCAGAAAGCCCTGGAAATTGGCTATGCACAGGCTGCGAGGCAAGCAGTTGCTGCAGGAATGCCGACCTATTTAAGAATCAGTAGCGAGCCTACAGCAGTTAGGTATTCGGCTGCCGAAGTACTTTCTAGATTGCGTTTTCAAACTGAAGCCGCCGGCAAGCGATTGGTCGAGATGATTCAAGAAGAAGTGGCTGTCGCGAATCGAGCTTGCCTCATTTTGCTGTTATCTCGCTTGAAGGGACAATCGACGCAAGTACGGAAAGTGTTCGAAGTGTTTCTTGATTCACATGAGATCATTGAACGTCGCGCAGCAACTCTAGCACTCGCCAATGTAATCGAAACTTCCGCTTCGGCCAATTTAAAAAAGGCCATGTTGGAAGCCGTTGTCGATAGCAAGTCTTTCGAATTCCTTTCGAGCGTTGACTGGTTCGATATTGGAATTATGTACCGTGGCCGTGATAAAATGCTGAAACTAATTCGCCAAGACCAGGACGAGTTAGTTTCGCTCTACCTTGAGCAATTGAACCAGCCCGTTCAGAACCAGAGAGTCTACATTAGTCCAACGCGGGTGGCGTGCACTGAACTACTTGCGTCCCTGGTTAGGTAAGCGCTGGACCCAGCCAAAAACTGCGGGCGGTGACGTCCGCAACTTGAATTCGAAATGCATTTAGCTGCGAACGCTGCGACAGGTGATAGCCTGGGGTGCAGCGTGAACGAGTGGAACGAGTTCACGCGGAACCCCAGGAAATTCACCAATGGCATAGGCGAACGAGCGGTTCACGTAGCAGCACGTAACGCTTGGCCGAGTTCGCAACATTTCAGCCTCGAACTTCCCGTGGCGTGCCCAGCGTGCCCAGCGTGCCCTCGCGTCGAGGCACCAAGGCAAACACGCCCTAATTTTCAATCGCTCAAGATGGCTGTTATTAAAGTAATTTCAAGATTTAACTGGTAGTTCGCCAACAATTATCGCAATGAATGCGCTAACATCCCCAAAGACCAAAACATGTCCGATAATAGATATCTTAGCCGTCCGCCGGTGAATACCTTAGTTAACAGTCGGTACTGTTTTTGGACTATAATTTAGCCTAAACTCACGCAGTTACCTCTCAAGATTAGGCGAATCGGTTTGTAAGTGACCATCATCTCTCTGATAGGAGGCTACTGCAGTGTCAAAGGTCGAATTGAACGTTCCATCAGCTCCAGTTGTCGTAACGAACAAGAAGTTGGCTGTTCTAAGTTGCATCCTTTCTATCATCGCAGGGCTGGCAAGTTGGGGATTGTTAAAAGCAATTCATCCAGCATTTACGGTTCCGCCTGAATATGAAATTGGTATGGGCGCATCCAACGAAGCTAGACTGGCACTGATCGCCCAGCAAGCTTGGGCGGATCGATTGAATGCGACCGTTGCTTTTGCGATCGGTGGGAGTTTACTGTGCGCAGTTCTTTCCGTTACCGCCTTTAGTTGCTGTGCATTGCCATTGCGAATTGTGATTGCAATAGCGTGGGGTGCGGGTTGGGGAGCCCTTACTGGTTTCGTTGGCTCAATCGCCTATCCGGCCCTGATGCCATCCGATAGCTTGCCCAATACAACCAACACCGGCTTGGCTCAAGCGGTTGTGTTTGCAGTTTTGGGGCTTGGGGCCGGTATGCTCTTTGGCGGCTTCAGTAGAAACACAACGAAGATTGGGAAATCAATGATTCTCGGCGGTGTCGCCGGTGCAGCGGGTGGAATGTTGTTTCCGATCTTTTCTGGTGTGATTATGCCCAACCAGGCAATCACTGGATTACTTCAAACGTCGACGGCAGGTGCGCTATGGCTGACGATTCCCTTCGCAGCCATAGGATATGCACTTCCAGCTTTGTCAGATGAATAACTATTAGTTACTATTGGTCGTCGGTGACGACTTCGCCACCTGCGGCGGAACCGAGGGCACGCCAAGTATCCAAGGCGATCGAGCTCGAATAGAAACGCACGGAACCATCCATCAACGTTGCTTGAACTCCTCCAGTATGTCGACTTCGGGCCGCATGGGTTTCGGCTCCGGTAGTAACGACATTCCCGCTGGCTGCATCTCTCACGACACAGGGTGGGTTTAGGTTGTCAATTCGAGGACTGGCGCAGCTCTGTTCGACAACATCCGGTTGAGGCGTGTTGGGACCAAGCAATGTTTCAAAATGGGCACCTCCACCCCACCATGCGAACCCAGAAAGGTCTCCACTACTTCCTTGTAGACACTCTGAAAAACCAAGGGTATTGCTAGTGCCATCAGTGATGTCAGCAATTTTTACAACAAACTTCAAAGCGCTTAGGTCGGTGTGGATAAAACTGTAGAAGTTCGCCCAACCTCCCGTGTTGGGAGCGATGTATTCAATGAACGGAGCACCTCCCCAACGATTGGGCAATCCTGCACTCGTCACTCCGTAGGGACTTAAACGGCCACGGGTTGTGTTGCCGTAATTGGCTACGTAGTTATGAAAGGTAATCCCAGAGATAATACTGGGTGAGGCGGTAACCCGATCGCTGGGGCAAGTATAAACAGACAACTGCTTTTGCGTCACAACCAGATTCGGTGTCGAACCGTACCGCAAACCGCCTGTTCGAAAGCCCTCAACACCGCCGAAGTTCTGGTATAGATTGCGCAAGGCGGTTTGCTCGACATAAGGTAACAGGCCAACCAGCCAGGTACCCTGCACGCCGTGCCAGCTACCGGCAGGCAGCTTTGTTGCAAAGCTGTCCATGTACATATGAGTGGCCAGACCAATCTGTTTAAGATTGTTCGAACACTGCATGCGCCTTGCCGCCTCGCGAGCCGCTTGTACGGCCGGTAACAGCAAACCCACCAAGATTCCGATGATTGCGATGACCACTAGCAATTCAACGAGCGTGAAACCAGATCTACGATATCTCATAGCCACTCTCCAGATTAAAACGAGCAATAAATGACGACTTACACGATTCCCTACTCCAAACTCGAACAAACAAAAACCCTAGTGGAGCGTCAAACTCTAATTTTTAGGGTGGCACGCCCTGAGGCTTTGCGAAGGGCGTGGTGAATGTCGCTCA